>NZ_JAYGJO010000024.1:0-83526 GCF_035013185.1 Acerihabitans sp. TG2 | reverse complement strand
TTCTAAAACGCGCTAGTTGAACAACAGCGGTGAGAGGGAACAACAACAACTCGCTTAAATAGCTCGCCTAAAGCGTCAGCTTGCCGAGAAAGATGAGGAACTGGCCATCCTCCAAAAGGCGGCCACATACTTCGCTAAGCGCCTGAAATGAAGTCTGTGTTTATGCAAAACCATCAGGCAGTCTTTCGCGTAAAAGCCATAGCGCGTGTGTTACGCGCTTCACACAGTGATTTTTATGCCTGGTTGGTTGTATCTTGCTGTTATTATAGATCTTTATTCACACGCAGTGGTGGGCTGGTCAATGTCAGAACGTATGACGGCAAAATTGGCCTGCGATGCATCGCAAATGGCGCTAACAAGAAGGCAAAAACCGCACGGTACCATTGTTCATAGCGATAGTAATAATGTCGGTATCAGTTTTCATCATCATGCTTGCATCCAGAATAATCCTGCGTTTTTCCATGAACTGACTGAACATAACATCTTAATGAAAAGCCCTGGGGGACTTTTCATACATAAGCATCTGCAACACGTTAATTACCACATCAAGTCATCGGGCACTTTAAAATCGGCATAGGGATCATCTTCATCTTGCTCTTCCTGACTAAGCGCACTATTTAATACAATACTGTTCGCATCTCGTTGTGCAATTTTATCGGCTACGCTCGCGGGGATAATAGCGTATTCACTCACGCCACTGTTATCAACAACCAAACGAGCAATGGCGAGACGACCACTGATCAGCTGAGTTTGAGTCATCTTATCTACAACTATTTTTTTAATTAAATTATTATCTGTGAAGTTAAAACCAATATCGCCTTTTGAAATATCGATTTTGTTCATTTCAATGAGCTGCTTTACCTGAGCTTTATACTCTTTAGATAAAGCAGCTTGTTTTTGTTGTTCGCTCAGCTGTTTATCACGCTCAAGTTGTGCTTTTTTATTTTCTTCCACCGCCGCTCTTGCCTCACGAGTCTGAACTCGTGATTTTTTAGCGGTTTTTTGGACTTTGGCCATTTTTTTGCTGGTCACTAATCCAGCTTTTAGCATCTGTTCTTGTAAGGTGAGTTTTGTCATCTTCGTTTCTAAACCAGTTGAATAATTTGTGGGATTATACCTGTAATTTATGAGGCTGTACCAGGTTGAAGGACCTGATCACTGTGTGGCTTGAGTTTAGCGGGGTCTATCAGAGGCTGGTGTGACCTGCTCTCAGGATTAGACAACGCAGATTGCCATTTTCATACAAGCCGTAACGGCTTCTCTTGGCCCTGTGGTTGACTCAAACATTAACCTGTTGGCTTTGATGTTTAATTGACAGCAATTCAAAGAATATGGTTGTATAGTACAACTATGTTTTAAGAGTTAATGTAAATGATTGCTGAATCGTTAATTGTTGAAGAAATACGCGTAGCATCGCGCCTGATGGTGCGGGAGCTCGGTTTTATGAAGCCTACTCTGGCGGCAACTGAATATTCCCCTTCCGTTGTACACACGTTGCTTGAAGTGGAAGCCCGGGGATCAATGACTGCGGCTCAGTTAGTGCAGGTCCTGGGGCTTGAGAAGTCCAGCGTCAGCCGCATGTTGGCAAAACTCGTCAACGTCGGTGAACTGGAAGAAACCCCTTCGGTTGAAGATGCAAGGACTAAGCAGCTTGGTCTTACCGCACAGGGCCGAGACACTGTGCGGAAAATTAATCATTACGGTAACGAACGTGTCATCGCCGCACTAAAAAAAATGGGTCCCCATCAACAGCACGCCGTCTCACAAGGTCTTACTGCCTATGCCAACGCCCTGAAAGCCTGCCGTGATAACACTGACCTGAATGGGCAGCGCAGCTTCAACATCGTCTCTGGCTATCATGCGGGAATGATTGGCCGCATAACTGAAATGCATGGCAGCTATTACGCAAGAGAGCATAATTTCGGCCGTTTTTTTGAGAGTAAGGTCGCCACGGGCTTGGCTGATTTTTCGGGCCGTCTGGATAAGGCGTGTAATCAGATCTGGTTGGCCGTGCTGGACGAGCGCATCGTCGGCTCTGTCGCAATTGACGGTGAAGACCTGGGCAACGGTGAGGCGCACTTGCGTTGGTTCATCCTTGATGACGGTTGCCGTGGCAGCGGAGCGGGCAAAAAGCTGATTGGCGAAGCGATGAAATTTTGCGATGACAGAGAATTTTCTGCGGTTCAGCTATGGACGTTTAATAAACTGGCGGCGGCAAGGCGTTTGTATGAGTCATTCGGTTTTAAACTGTCTAAAGAATGGCAAGGTGACCAGTGGGGAAGCAATATGACAGAGCAGCAGTTTACTCGTAGAGTCAGGTAATTTTCCTTAAGTCTCACTCGGGTTGCGGGCCTTACATACTTGCTGCCCCATTCTCCGTACATCAGCACATCGTGGTTTTTATTATGTACGCTCTTAGCCGACTTCCAGAAACTGTCGAAAGTAAAAAGCCCGTTTCAGTTCCCAGAAACGGGCTTTTTTAAAATTCTGGCACCTCTGGCTGGGATTGCCTTTGCCAGTAACTGTCTAATAATTAAGCTAAGATATAAAATATTTTTTGTCAAGACCACCAGAATGGCCACCATTCGGTTTTTCATCAGTCAAACTTGACCAGGTCCTTAAAGATCAGTTGACCCCAGATATTTCCACGCGAGTGCACAAGCAGTCCACCCTGCGAAAGCCCACCAAGTTTGATCGGCGAGAAACCGAGATTTTCCGCAAGCGCACCAATCTCCTCTGCGGCGCTGTTATCGTCGCTGGCCAAGAACACGACTCTCCTGCCACCGTGTACGGCCGGGTCCTGGTCAAGGACGGCAGAGGCCAAATGGTTGAATCCCTTCACCAGCCTGGCTCCGGTGAACGCTTTCGCGACGACGGCAGAGGACGGGAGACCGTCCAGTTCTTCAAGTGGGGCTAACGTGTTCATCGCGTCAATGATGGTCTTTCCCTTCCAGTTGGACAGCGCCTTCGCGACCTCCGGGTATGACTCGAAACGGACAGCCAAAAAGATGATGTCCGCCTTGATGGCTTCCGCCAGTGTTTTGGGAATGATCTTGGGTCCGATTTCGGCTGCATCGTATGCAAAGCTTGCCGGGTCGCGCGTGGTTGCAACGGATACGTCGATGCCGTTGCGGGCAAAAGCCCTGGCAAGGGCGTGACCAATCTTGCCGAAACCGATAATTGCGTAGCTCATATATTCTCCTTAGGTTTACCACGCCCGGGGGCTCCAAATATCGACTGGAGTGACCGGCCGGGCGTGGCGCGTCAGATTTGCGCCAGGCCGCCGTCAGCGGCGACCTCGCTGCCGGTCATGAAACTGCTGTCCTGCGACGCGAGAAAAGCAGCCACCGCTCCGATCTCCGCAGGATCGGCCATGCGTTGAAGCGGATTCATCGAGGCGAAGACCTTCATACCCTCTTCGCCCAGAGCTTCCTTCGCGAGTTCAGTCGCCGTCGGCCCAGGCGACAGCACATTTACCCGGATGCCGGTGCCCTTCAAGTCTTCCGCCCAGGTCCGTGCGAGATTGCGCACTGCCGCCTTGCTCGCACTGTAGACGCTGAATGCCGGGGCGCCCGTGGTGCCTGCGCTCGATCCGGTCAGGATGATCGAACCGCCCTGGCCCATCAGCGGCAGTGCCTTTTGGATCGTGAAGATAGAACCCTTCACGTTGGTGTCGAAGATTTCGTCAATATGCTCGGAGGTGATCTCGCCGAGCGGAAGCGGGCTTCCTGCCCCAGCATTGGCGAAGACGATGTCGAGGGTCCCTCGCTCGGCCTTCACCGCTGTGTAGAGTCGGTCGAGATCGGCCAGATCGAAGACCGAGCCCTTCACCGCGCGGACATTGGGTCCGAGGTCGGCCACGGCGGCGTCGAGCGCTTCCTGTCGACGGCCGAAGATGAAGACAAAAGCACCCTCCTCAATGAAGCGCTTTGCCGCGGCGCGGCCGATGCCTGTAGCGCCCCCGGTGATGACTGCAACTTTACCTTCAAGCTTTCCCATGATATTTCCTTTCGTGGTGTTGGACGGATCTTGTTTCCCATTTATACGAATATGCTGTATTTTGTGGGTCACTGTTCCGGATACGCTTTTAATATACGGATCACTGATCCACTTTGTCAAGGAGACTTATGCGAGCTGACGCCAGAAAAAATTACAACCACCTGCTTGCGGTCGCGCGTGAGGTCGTTACCGAGCATGGTGCCAATGCGTCCATGCGGGATATCGCCCGCCGGGCTGACGTTGGGTTGGCTACGCTGTTTCGCCATTTCCCGACACGAGAAGCCTTGTTCGACGCGTTGCTGCGTACGAATCTGGACGCACTGACGCAGAAGGCAAACAAACTTGAAACATTGAATCCGCCTGACGAAGCGCTCGTGTCCTGGTTTCGTGAAGGGGTGGCATTCGTTCATAGCTATAGCGGCGTTGTCGCTCTGATGGCGAACGCCCACGCGGACCCGGAATCCGCGCTTTACGCGTCATGTGCAGAGGTGCACTCAGCAGGCGAGCGATTACTGCTCCGTGCTCAGGCCGACGGAACGGCGCGAGCCGATATTGACGGGGGGGACCTGTTCGCCCTTATGTCAGCGCTCGGCTGGCTCATCGACCAACCTGCATTTGCGCCACAGGAGGATCATCTCTTTCATGTTATTATGAGCGCCATCCTGACAAATCGCCCTGGCAACGATGTCAAGAAGGCGACGTAACGGAGTGTGTGATGAATTGTTGCCTGTACTGTGCCGAATGGCGTCCTCTATTATTGTTCAAGTATGACCAGGGACAAGATGTTTATATTTGCTCGGTTGGTCGCAAGCTTCAGAATAGATTTACAGTAGTTGAGGATGATGTCCATCTCGGGTGTGGGTGTTGCAATCCCAGATAATAGCGCCCGCACGTGTAACCAGCGGGCCTGGTTGTTGTTGTCCGCCATACGTTGTATGGCCTCAGCGTGGTTTAATGTAAATTGTTATTCAATTGTCCGGGATAAAGGTGGTCACGGCAGATCTCGTCCATGACCTGTTCGCCAAACCGGGTCAGGCGGGGCGGCGCAGAAAGAAAATCTGCCTGAACCATTTCGCCTAGCATGGCGCAGGCAATTTCAGCACCGGGATCAAGCCCATATTCCGCCACATGGACCACTTCCACGCCATGAACGATTTTTTCTTCCAGATCGTCGATGGTCAGGGTTAACCGCAGGCCGCATTCGTTACAGGTTTCCTGGTAGGCGCAGGCCACAACGCGCCGATATAACGCCAGCCGCAGTTCCAAGATAATGCAGGATGGATTCGCGCTAGGGATCATAATGTTGCCTCCTGAGAAAAAAAGAGGTTGCGGCCGGGTACGGACATTACAGACGCGCATCCTAGATACCAGGGTAGGGGATGTTTAAGCATGTGGGATGACTCCCATAGTTGGCTGATAACAGCTACCACCGAAGTTCTCACGCTAGGGTGGCAGCCCAGACAGGGGTGAGAAACCGGTAACTATGGAACCCGGCCAGCCCGAAGGCTGCCCTGCCTGGGCCACCATTGTATTACTGCAGCAATGGCACAAATACCGCTGCGTAAAAAAAAAAACGACAAACCAGAACTGCGACATAAAAAACACGCTTGGCGCGTGTGGTGTCGCCATAGTTAAACGCGGGTTCTCACGCCCGACTGTCGATTTTGCGACAGCGCGGAAACTATAGCTAACCGGTGGGTTGGCGCAAAGGCCTTTTTGCCGGAACAGGTAGAAATTGCGCACGGGACCCCTATTTTATCTGCAATCTAGAATCTACTTACACCCTTTCATCTAGCATGGCGCAGGCCATTTTAACGCCGGGATTAAGCCCATATTCTGCAACATGCACCACGTCTACCCCCACCCCCATCCCATAAACGATTTTCCTCCCAGACCGCAACTGTCGATGTGAGCGACTTGCGATGGCCTGCGTGGGCAGACACAACCAGAAAATAAAATACAAAAACCTGAATTAACTTGTACACTAATAATAATGTTGTATAAGTTTATGCTACTGGCAGTAGAGTGACCTTATGCAGTATGACACTAACGGATGATCACATGTCTTTTTACAGTATCGGCGAGGTCGCTCGCATTTGTGGTATTAACCCCGTCACGCTCAGGGCTTGGCAACGCCGTTATGGTTTGCTTAAGCCTCAGCGTACTGAAGGGGGGCATCGTTTGTTTAATGATGAAGATCTGCAAACGATCCAGGCTATTTTAGGATGGATTGAACGGGGCGTTCCGGTCGGCCAGGTCAAAGCATTACTGGAAGGCAGTGTGACGACACCCTCTGGCGATTGGTCGCAATTTGAGCATCGTCTGCTGTCGGCATTGCAAAATGGCCGCAGTCAGACCGTACGCCAGACAATAAGGGAATTGGGTCGCGAATACCCTGCCGCTTCGCTGGTGAATCATGTTTTTCGTCCACTGCGCACGCGCCTTAACTCAGGCGACCATCGGTTACGCATGTTGCTCAGCCAGCTTGATGGTTTGCTGATTGAACATGCTGTGATGTGCGCCAATGCCGCACGTAAACGTCCTGGAAATCGGACAATGCTGCTGGGCTGGGGGCATATGGATAGCGTCGAACTGTGGCTGGAGGCCATGATCCGTTGCGAAGAAGGTAGGCAAGTGGAGGTGCTGGCGATCCCGGTTGACGACCCGTATTTGGATAATACCGAAAAGGGGCAATGGCTTATTTGGGCAGAAGGGAAACTGACCCAGAGACAACACCTCAAACTGGCACAATGGCATGAGCGGGGGATTTCCGTCACCCTGCTTGGCAGCGCGGCAATGTTGATGGCCACCGACACAAATGTTAAACCGGCATCCGCTGCCACTTCTCACCTCGGATCGGGTGCGACAACCGATCTGTTTGACGATCGCACAGTATTAGCGTTGCGAAGCGTGAGGAAAAAAGATGAGTAAACCTGTTCCTGATCCACACCAGCCCGCTGAGGTTCTGACGCGGCTTTACGATTTTTATCGACAACTGGGTTTGAGTCAATTGCCGCAACTTTCTCTGATTTATCACCCGCAGGTGGTGTTTATTGATCCGGTATCACAATACGACGGCGTTGATGCGCTTGAGCATTATTTCACCCAATTACTGAAGAAAGTGAAGTACTGCCGCTTTGATGTCCAGCCCGCACTGGTTCAGGGTGATGACGCGTCACTGTTTTGGCGTATGGAATATGCACACCCGGCACTGAAAAAGGGGCAGGGGATAACGGTGATGGGTGCTAGTCATCTGCGTCTTGCAGAGAATCGCGTTATTTATCAGCGCGATTATTACGACCTTGGCGCCATGTTATATGAACATGTTCCCGTGCTCGGCGGGGCGGTTCGGGCCCTTAAAGCAAGGTTGAAATAATGCGCCACGTTATCATTACCGGTGCCAGTTCAGGCATTGGCAAACAATTGGCATTGGATTACGCAAACGACGGTTGGCGAGTGACGGCCTGCGGACGTGATGCAGCCAAACTGGCTGCCGTCGCCACAGACCATGCGCTGATGGTTCCCCTGAGTTTTGATATCACTGATTTACAGGATACGCGCCGGGCGTTGCAGGGGGCGCAGGCTGATTTAGTGATTCTGTGCGCCGGAACCTGTGAGTATCTGGATAACGGTGTGGTAGAGGCGGAGAAGGTCGCCCGAGTGATGCAGGTTAATTTTATCGGCCCGGTCAATTGTCTCGACGCCCTGCTGCCCACCTTAACCGCCGGGAGTCGCGTGGCGCTGGTGGGATCGACCGCGAGCCTGCTGCCGTTCTCCCGCGCACAAGCCTACGGTGCGTCCAAAGCTGCGCTGGCCTATTTTGCCCGTTCTTTGGCGGTTGATCTGGTGGCACGCAACATTCACGTATCGCTGATCCAGCCGGGTTTTGTCGATACACCGTTGACCGTGCGTAATGATTTCTCGATGCCGATGATGGTCACTGTGGTCCAGGCATCGCAACATATCCGTAAAAAACTGGCGCAGGGTGCCAGTGAAATTGCCTTTCCTCCCCTTTTTGCCTGGTTACTGAAGGTGGCATCACTGCTGCCGGTCAGCCTGCAAAAATGGTTAAGCCGAAAAATGGTGGCATAACATGACAACCAAAGTGGCTATTATTGGCAGTGGTATTTCTGGGTTGAGTTGTGCATGGTTATTGGCGCAGCGCCAGCCTGACTGTGATATTACCGTGTTTGAAAGCGCAGCGACATTAGGCGGACACACGGCGACCCAAGATGTGATATCCGAGGGTAAAACCTACGCTATCGACACCGGTTTTATTGTGTATAACTCACGCACTTATCCACAGTTTATCGCGTTGCTCAACGAGCTCGGCATCGAAGGCCAACCGACGGAAATGAGTTTTTCCGTTCGCAATCCGTTAACTGGGCTAGAGTATAACGGTCATTCGCTCAATAGCCTGTTTGCTCAGCGCAGCAATCTGTTTAAACCGTCATTCTGGCGCTTTATTCTCGACATTTTGCGCTTTAATAAGCTGTGTAAGGCGCGCTTGCTCAATGCTCACCACAGTGAAGAAACGCTGGGCGATTTATTGGATCAGAATGGCTTCACGCCTTTTTTCGCGCTGCATTACGTGCTGCCGATGGGGGCGGCGATCTGGTCTTCCACGCTGGGCGAGATGGCAAATTTTCCGCTGGCGATGTTCTTGCGCTTTTTCGACAATCACGGCTTGCTGGATGTCACCAACCGCCCACAGTGGATGGTGGTGCCGGGTGGGTCGCGGGAATACATTCGCCGTATGCAGTTAATGCTTCCCGAGCGTGTAACATTACTGACCAATACCCCGGTGACTCATGTTACCCGTTTCGCTCAGGGCGTAACGCTGTACTCCAATCATGGTGAGCACGGTTTTGATCAGGTGATCTTTGCCTGCCATGCCGATCAAGCGCTGGCCATTTTGGGCGATCACGCCACGGCTGACGAACACCGCATTCTTGGGGCGCTGCCGTATCAGGCCAACGAGGTGATTTTGCATACCGACACTCGGCTGTTGCCACGGGCAAAATGCGCGTGGGCGAGCTGGAATTATCAGTTGCCTCCTTCGCACGATGCAGCCACGCATGCGGCTATGCCTGACAGTCTTCCGGCGCACAGCCGCCGCGCCAGCGTGACCTACAATATGAACATCTTGCAGGGACTGCATGCGCCGCAAACGTTTTGCGTATCCCTCAATCCGCTGACCTCAATTGATGAAAGTAAGACCTTGTGGCGCACGACTTACATGCATCCGGTGCTCAATCTTGCCAGCCACCAGGCACAACAGCAGCGTCACCGTATTAACGGTCACCACCGTAGCTGGTTTTGCGGTGCGTACTGGTACAACGGTTTTCATGAGGATGGGGTTAACAGTGCCCGCGACGTGGTTGAACTGATCGCGTTACAACGAACCCGTTCACCACAGCGGCGCGAGAACCCGGACCGTCAGTCCGTGCAGGAGGCATCATAAACAGCACGCTGTACGTCGGCACCGTAAGGCACCGCAGGTTTATGCCGGTTGAGCATCATTTCGATTACGACATTTTCATGCCGTTAATCGATCTTGATGAGCTGGAGCTGTTGCCGGCGGTGGGCATTAAACTGGAGCGTTTTTCGGCGGCCAGCTTTCGCCGCAAAGATTATCTCGGTGGTGGCGATATCAAAACCAAAGCACAAGATAGAATTGCTGAACTGACCGGCGAACGTCCCGATGGCCGGGTGATGCTACTGTGTCAATTGTGTTATTTCGGCTGCCATTTTAATCCTGTCAATTTTTACTACCTTTACGATCAGCACGGGATGTTGCGCTGGATGCTGGCCGAGGTTCGCAACACGCCCTGGAATGAACGCCACACCTACGCGGTACTTCCTGACGGCTCGCAGCCGGTAGCAAAAGTCTTCCATGTGTCGCCTTTTAATCCAATGGATATGGTTTATCTCTGGCGTCTGACCGCTCCGGGAAAACAGTTACATATCGCGATCGAAAATCACCGTAAACAGCGGGAATTTGATGCCACCTTGTCGCTTACGGCTCGCCCGCTCACCCGTGAGGCGCTGCGGCGGCAGTTATGGCGCTTACCCATCATGACGGCCAAAACCGCGCTGACTATATACTGGCAGGCGCTGAGGCTGTGGCTTAAGCGAGCCCCCATTTATGCGCATCCTCCCGTTGATAAGGACTGATTATGAGCCAACTCGAAGAGCTACATGCCCGCGAGGGGACCAACAACTGGCGCAGTAAGCTTGCACGTGCACTGATTGTCGGTGTTTTGCAACAACTTAGCCGTGCCGGTTTGACCTTGCGTGAACCCGGACAGAATGCCGTGTTTTTTGGTGACCCAACCGCACCTCTGCAGGGCGAAATTGACGTGCGTAATCTGCGGACGTATCGCCGGGTGTTATTCGGCGGCAGTATTGCGGCGGGTGAAAGTTTTATTGATGGCGACTGGACCACGCCGAATCTGACCACGGTTTTGCAACTACTGGCAGAAAATCGGCAACTGGTCGACAAGCTTGAAGCCCGACTGAGCTGGATCAGCGCGCCGGTTAACCGCCTGATACACCATTTTCGTCGCAACAGCCCGTCGCAAGCGCGAAAAAATATCTCGGCGCATTATGATATTGGCAATGAATTTTATGCAGGGTTTCTCGATGAGAAAATGCTGTATTCCGCCGCGTGGTATCAACAACCGCAAATGACGCTGGAACAAGCGCAGGAAGCCAAAATGCGCCGTTTGTGTGAACAACTGCACCTTCATGCGGGCGATCATCTGTTGGAAATTGGTACCGGCTGGGGGGCGATGGCGGAATTCGCCGCACGGGAATACGGCTGTCGGGTGACCACCACCACCCTTTCCCGTGAACAGTATGATTACGCATGCCAGCGCATCAAAAAAGCCGGGCTGAGCGATCGCGTCACCCTGCTGTGTGAAGATTATCGCTCGCTGCGTGGGCAGTTCGACAAACTGGTGGCGATAGAAATGATCGAAGCGGTGGGCCGACGTTATCTGCCTACCTTTTTTAAGCACTGCAATGCTCTGCTTAAACCGCAAGGACGGATGGCGATACAGGCGATCACCATTTCCGATCAGCGCTATGCGTCTTACAGCCGCAACGTCGATTTTATTCAGCGCTACATCTTCCCCGGCGGTTTTCTCCCCTCCATTACAACCATGAATGACGCCATGACCCGTTACACCGGACTGGTCGTGCGGGATGTGTTTGATATCGGTTTTGACTACGCCCGCACGCTACAAGAATGGCGCGAGCGGCTGCAGCGTTATTGGAATACGCAGCTCGACGGCGCGCAGGATGAGCGTTTTCGGCGTCTGTGGTTGTTTTATCTGTGCTACTGCGAAGCGGGGTTCCGCGCCCGTACCATTAGTACCGTGCAGCTGATCGCCGAGCGTCGCGGATGAAACCCTTGCGCTTCTGGCTGCTGAGCCTGGGTTTTGACCTCTGGTGGACGCTGGCGGTTTGGGGGCGTGAACGGCTAATCCTACCGTTGCTGGTCAGTAGTTTACTGATGCTGGCATTGACACCATCCCGACGCCGATTATGGGTGGTGGTGGCCTGCATGCTGGGAATTATGATGGATTCACTGTGGTGTGTTCTCGGCCTGTTTGAATTTACGCATTCAACCAGCGTACCGCCGTGGATGATGGCGTTGTGGTTAGGTTTCAGCGCATGGTGGCTGTGGTTGCTGGGTCATGTGCAGGTAAGCGGGTATTGGCTGATACCACTGGGCGCGGTAAGCGGCCCAGTGGCCTACTACGTGGGTATGAGGTTCGGTGCCATGCACCTGCTCGCCTCGCCATCTTACGTCTGGCTGTTGCTGGCCGCGGGTTGGGCCCTGTTTTTGCCACTCATCAGTTTGCCGGTATTGTTTGATAAAACCCGGCGACGGAGCATCCGATGAAACGCATTTTTATCGCCGTGCTGGCGCTGTTAGTGTCCTTTTCGGCATGTGCGACCCCATGGAGTCAGTGGCAACAGGTTGGCCGCGCCACGCTAAGCTGGGGGCCATTCGCGGTTTATCATTCAACACTATTAACCCCTGACGGCAACTATCACGCGCAGACATGGCCGCAAGTGCTGGTGATCCACTACCTGCGTAGCATTGACCGTCAGGCGCTGGTCAACGCCACTGAAGAACAGTGGCAGGCGCTGGGGCTGATGGCTGATGCACAGAAAAACGGCTGGCTGGAGACGCTAAAAAAGACCTGGCCCGACGTCAGACACGGGAGCGAAATCATGTTTCTTGCCGATGAGCACGGCGGGCAGTTTTATGACCGCTTACCCAACAGCGTGATCACCCGTCCAATTGGCCAACCGCTCAGCCCGCAATTTCGCGATGCATTTCTGGCAATCTGGTTATCTCCGGCCACCCAATACCCTGATTTACGTAGCAAACTGATAGGTGCATCTGCGCCAGACTAACGCTTTATCCGACGGGAGGTTTTATGACTGTTCTGAACCACGTGCTACCTCAGGTTGCACGCAAAGGATGGCTGTTTTTTATCGCAGCCTGCATGTTATTGCTCACCGGCTGTAGTGCTGATATCAAGGATTACGCACAGACCCAGCCAAAGCTGGATATCTTCAGTTATTTCAACGGGGAGAGTGTCGCCTACGGTATGGTGCAAGACTACAGCCACAAACAAACGCGGCGTTTTGCGGTGAAAATCCACGGCGAGGTGGTGGCTGATATGCTGACGCTGCATGAGGATTTTGTGTATGACGATGGCGAGAAACAAACGCGTGTCTGGCACATCCGTAAACTGGCCGATGGCAGTTATAGCGGCACGGCAGGCGACATTATCGGCACCGCAGTCGGTAAATCCGCTGGCAATGCGTTTAACTGGAACTATGTGATGGACGTGAAGTCCGGCGGCAGCACCTATCGCCTGACCTTTGACGACTGGATATACCAGCAAGACGAAATACACCTGTTTAACGTCACGTCGCTAACGAAATTCGGGGTTGAAGTTGCGCGGGTGACATTGTTCTTTGAGAAAAGCGCATAGCCTCCTTACCCATGTCACGCATTCCACGTTCTATCGAGCTATCCAGGCCACGCGGCAGGTGATTCTACACTGGTGCCGTAGTCAGCCAGCAGAAACAGCGGTTTTGTCCGGCACGGCCCTTGCGCAAGGTACGTGCATGGACCGTTTCTTGCGGCAAAAATCGGCTGGCATCGATATTCACCAATGAGTGCATTGTTTTTGTAATATGCCATATCGTCCTATATTTCTTTTTTTAGCACACGAGTACCCTATAATAAATATCTCAACGATATGAAAACTAAGTCAATAAATATCAATACTGAATTTCATTATTTAAATTTCACTGGTTAGATCATATTCAGTATATTGTCGAATGTGGATTTTGCGATCTTGGTCATTATGCAATAGCCTCTTTATTTTTATAATAATTCATCTATCCAGACTCCAGCCTAAGGCTATGAATACAAATTTATGTACATAATTAGGAAATTATGCAGTCAAGTGATTCAGACGACCGAGCGCAACCCATGCAGCAGCAATTTGAAACATAAAGGGTATAACGAGGTGTGTTAAAACCGTGAGAGGAGAGTGACTATGAGTAATCAATTTCGATTAATGGTGAAATTTAAACCGGAATCTGTCGTTTCCGTTAAAGAAGGTAAAATTAACTTTTCCAATAAAGAAGAAGTGATCAAAACAGCAAATTATATATTTAATTTTAGCTATCGGCATGTTATTCATTTTTTGTCTGACACTGGCGAATGTATTAATACGCAAAATGGGATAGATTTTTCACAATACAAGGGATTGGTTTATGTAGAAAATACCGAAGGTATGTCGGAAGGCGATCTTGAACTGTTGGCTGAATCATTTCAAGCGTTGCCTTATGTCGAATATGCCTATGTTGAAAATATTATGCCCATCGCCCCGCCCTCAGTTGAAAGTCATGTTGACTTAATTGCGGATACGGGTGGTGATAATAATTTTACAGAAAATGAACCGCCTGATATCAGTGAGTTTTCAAATACCCCAGATTTTATTAATAGGCAAGATTATCTACGTGGACAGGGCCCTCAAGGCCAAATTGGAATTGAGGCGGACTATGCTTGGCGGTTAAATGTTTTAGGGCAAGGCATTCGCTGTGCAGATATAGAATGGAGCTTTAATTTCAATCATGAAGACTTGGTCGGTCCTAACTTTATCCCGGTGCTACCAACCACCAATACCAGATTTAATGATCACGGTGCGGCGGTAGCCAGTGTGATTATGGCCAGAAACAATGGTTTCGGTTTGCTGGGCGCAAATTATGGGTTGGATGCATTTTATGGCGTATCTGAACTGACCCGAGGACGGGTTAATGGCATTGCAGAAGGCCTACTCCGTCTACGGGCTGGGGATGTTTTTTTGTATGAAATGCAAACCGGTGGGCGGTTAGTAACCCGCCCAAATGGTGTCACGGAACCTGAGCTGATTACCCCTGATTTTGATCGGGGGGTATGGGATATCACCAGAACTGCTACCAATGCCGGTGTCATCGTTATCGCGACGGCGGGTAACGGTGCTGGGGACCTTGATCATCCTTATTATAATGCCTTTAGAAATCGTGGGGATAACGGTATTATTCGTTTGGGCGCGGGGACAAGGATTGGGCGTCATCGGGCATCTTTTTCCACCTTTGGCAGTCCAATCCACGTGCAGGGATGGGGTGATTGGAGTGTCACTTCCGCCGGTTATGGGGCACTCTTTAATGCGGGTCCGAATAGAAACTATACCCATACATTCAGCGGAACCTCGGCGGCGGGGCCGATTGTTGCGGCGGCGGCGATCGCCATACAGTCATGGTATAAAGCGAGATTTCAACGGGTACTCGCACCCAGGGCAATGCGTGACTTGTTAATTTCCACGGGTACGCCTCAGGGCACAGGCGGTCATATTGGTCCGCTACCGAATATTCGGCGGGCCATTGCTGCGCTGAATGTCACCCCCACTTACCCATTATGGCGAAGAGGAGTCGTCTACGTTGCTGGCAATAGAGTCTCTTGGAATAATAATAATTGGCAGGCAAGCTGGTGGACACAAAATGTTGAACCGGGTACTCGTGAACCCAACGGAGGATTTCCTTGGAGGCAACTGTCTGCCGCTAACGCCAGCGAGGTGCCGCCACTAAGCGATGACGCAATGCTGTAGTGCTAGGGTGGATGCGAGGACAGGGAAAAGATAGCCATACGTCGGTTAAGGTATCATAGGGGCCACCGCGGAGAAGTTGTATCTTGCGCGGTTGGCCCCGAAAGAAGGCTATTAACGCTGATAAAATGGATAGGTAAAAAATAATAAATGGATTATGTTCAGGGAAAAATGGAATAGGGTGGACACCCACAGTCTGCCGCTCCACATCCAGCTCAGCCCGTAGAGTATTCCGGCCAGACCGGCAAAGATCACCATAAGCATGCCGCCGGAACAATGTACCAGACCAAAGGTGACTGCGGTGATAAATAATGCAGTATAGTCCCCCAACCACATCGCTAAGCGCTGCTGTAGATAACCACGGAATAAGGCTTCTTCCGCCAGGGAAACAAAAAAAAGATTGGCCAAGATGAATGTCCACAACCACGGCGGATTATGGAGCTCGATTGTCAAACCCTTTAATCCCACCGCCAGGAAGAGTAGTCCTGGCAGACTGAGCATCAACAGCATCCATTGCCATAGTGGATGTTTTGCCGTGCGCTGACGATAAAACAGGGTGGGAAAGGCCGAAAACAGCAAAAAGGGAATTAATGCTTTATCGACATTGAAATACAGGGTGAATGGCGCGCTATGTGTGCCGGCGATGACGGCATCTAACGCTTTTACGTTGTGAAAACCCGGGATATGATGGGTGAATAGGGCGATTGCCGCCAAGAGTAATATTGCTTCTCTCACCAGATGTCCTAGGCTATCGTGAGCGATTCTGCTGGTTGTTTGTGCAAACAATAATAACAAAACGAGAAATGCCACTGCACTGAGGTCAATGACCTGGTTAATATAGGCTAAACACAACGTCAATAAGAGCACCCATACTGAAATATCACGTTTAATCGGCAGTAAAACCAGCGAAATGGCAAAAAAAATCCACATGACTCCCCCGTCCCTGAAAGCTGCTATTTAGCGATAATGCATCATCTGTGAAACCCTTTCTATCATATTGATCCATTATTATAAAATAAAAAATAGCACACATATTTAATATAATATAAATGCCAATGTTTATCTGTGGAATGATTTCTATGTTAAATTAATTAATTTTATAAAAAATAGCTAAGCATTAAAATGACTCGATCCAGGATTGTGAATTGTGGATTATAGATTATAGATTATAGATTATAGATTATAGATTATAGATTCGAGATTCGGGATTCGGGATTCGGGATTCGAGGTTGTAGGTTGTAGGAATATCGGCTCTAGGCATGCCGCACTTGTGGGGCAACATGCCGTTATGAAATGTGATCTGAATCACATAAAAATATGTTATGCTTATGTATCAAAATGATCCGTTTGGATGGTCAACCCCGAGGCACCCTTATGATTACCAGTCTGCGTGTGGCGAGTACGCTGCAGATGATATTAAACATTGGCCTAATCTGCCTGGCCCTGATACTGATTGTCTTTTTAGGTAAAGAAACCCAGCATCTCGCCTGGGCGATGCTCAATACCGATGAACAAAAGTCCTCGTTTTTGCTGATTGAAGGCATTGTTAACTACTTTCTTTACTTTGAATTTATCGCGCTGATCGTGAAATACTTCCAGTCAGGTTATCATTTCCCGTTGCGCTACTTTATTTATATCGGCATTACCGCGATTATTCGTCTGATTATCGTTGATCATAAAAACCCACAGGATACCCTCTACTATTCGGCCGCGATCCTGTTGTTGGTCATCACTCTGTGGCTGGCAAACAGTCATCGCCTCAAGCGTGAGTAATACATCACGCTCCAGACTCGATCATATCGACAGTCTGGAACGCGATTGAACGCAATGTTGTTTTAATGATGGGTCATTTATGTCGCCGCAGGCGTCACTAGCTCGACTCACCACTGGCATCCGACAGTGCAATGCCTAATCCGTCTGCTACCCCCCGGCCATAATCCACATCGGCTTTCAGAAAATGCCCCACCTGGCGGATTTGTACGTCGCGACTCACGCTATCCATGGACCGGGTAATATTCATCAACAGTTGGCTTTTTTGCTGCGGGCTCATTAAGCGGAACAAATCACCGGCCTGGCTGTAGTCGTCTTCATCCAGACGATGATCATAACGATCGGCCGCGCCGCTGAAGTTAAGCGCGGGTTCGGCGTAAGACGGGGTTTGTTTGGGCGTGTTGGCGATACTGTTCGGTTCATAGTTCGGTTCACCGCCGCTATTGCCGTCAAAACGCATGGCGCCATCCCGCTGGTAGTGGTGATAGGGGCACTGGGGTGCATTGACCGGTAACTGCTGGTAGTTGGTGCCGATGCGGTATCTCTGGGCATCCGCGTAAGCAAAAACACGTCCTTGCAGCATTTTATCCGGCGACAGGCCGATGCCCGGCACTATATTACTCGGGGCGAACGCTGCTTGTTCCACTTCTGCAAAGTAGTTACGTGGGTTGCGGTTCAGTTCAAAGATCCCCACTTCCTGCAGCGGATACTCTTTTTGCGACCACACTTTGGTGACATCAAATGGATTCACTGCGCGGTCGGTTGCTTCCTGTTCTTTCATAATCTGAATGCACACGCGCCAGCGCGGGAAATTACCCTGCTCGATAGCGGTGAACAGGTCTCGCTGGGCATAGTCTGGATCGCTTGCCGCCAGGCGATCGGCCTCCTCGGGCAGCAGGTTTTTAATGCCCTGCAAGGTCTTGAAGTGCCATTTGACAAAGGTACGTTCGCCAGCAGCATTGATCAGGCTGTAAGTATGGCTGCCGAAACCGTGCATGAAACGATAACCATCCGGAATGCCGCGATCGGAGAACAATATCGTGACCTGGTGCAACGACTCCGGCGAAAGTGACCAAAAATCCCACATCATTTGCGGCGATTTAAGGTTAGTCTGCGGGTGACGTTTTTGCGTGTGAATAAAGTCCGGAAATTTCAACGGGTCGCGAATAAAAAACACCGGGGTATTGTTGCCGACGATATCCCAATTGCCTTCCTCGGTATAAAATTTCAGGGCGAAACCGCGCGGATCACGCGCACTATCGGCCGAGCCACGTTCACCCCCCACGGTTGAGAAACGTAAAAAAATCGGCGTTTTTTTGCCTACCTCAGCAAAAAGCGCCGCCTGGGTGAGATGTCGGATATCCTGAGTCACGGTAAAGGTGCCGTATGCCGCTGAGCCTTTGGCATGCACCCGGCGCTCGGGGATATTCTCGCGATTAAAATGCGCCAGTTTTTCGATCAACTGATAGTCATCGAGCATCAGCGGACCGCGCGGTCCGGCAGAGCGCGAATTTTGATTGTCTGCGACCGGGATACCGCCGGCGGTGGTCAGTGGTTTGTGCGGTTTCATCGTGGAGTCCTTGGGTTTCGGCTATGACTCATCATATCCACGTTAAAACACGCTGATTGTGATAGCTAGCCGATTAAAACCATTGAGTCGATATGATCCCCGCCATCTTGCACAGCGTCGGTCTGCAGGCGGTATACCGACGCCCAAAGCACTGGCGTGTGTCACCTCATCAGGCATAACCGGCCCCTTGCAGAGGGATTTAATTCCAGCGTTGGAGTTCCTCAACAGAAACACCCGTTTCATCAATCATAGCCTGTAGAGTATCCGCTAACTCCTGTGGTGTATGGTGGGTAACGGTTAAGGTTTCTTTGGTTTTAGTGTCGATATTCTTAAAGTAATTCTGCAGATAGTCTTTGAGTGGCATACCTGACAATCCATCCTCAAAGGCCTTGGTGTTACCAGAATAGATGATATCGTGTTTGGTATCGTAATAGGTGTAATGACCGCTACCACCGCCGGTTTTTAAAATGCATCCATCCGGATAGGATTTAATAAGATACTCTCGAATAGAATCCAGATGGGCTACGATATCTCCCGCTCGGGCGTACAGGTAGAGACTCGCTTTATTAAATGTACTATAAAACAGAGAAACACGGATACCGCCTAACGTGATGTCTTCCGTTACGCCATTATTAAAAAAAACGCCAAAGTCAATTTGTTTACCTTGGTGGGCGATGCCATCCAATAGCGGAGGAAGTGTATATTCATCTGGGTTGTTCATTTTTTGCAGCAGATAGGTTGCCCCCAGATAACAGGGTTGCGCCACCTTAAATCTCTCATAAAGCGCATCAACTTGCCTGTGTTTAGCTAAAATATCCGGCTTATTCAAGATCGCGGAGGTGACATCGTGACTTAGTACGAGTTTCTGTAGGGCACAGGGCAAGGCTGATGCGTTGTTATGCTCTGGGTTCTCTAGGCTAGACGCATATTCCCCAATGCGGGTTTCGCAATAAAAAGCCGGACTTTCAAGGGCGTCGTTGATAAAAACATCGTTTAATGATTTTAGGGTTACTGTCGTTATGACAACGTGTATTTCACCGCAGGAGACAGTCATGCCCGTGTCAGAATTCTGCAAATTGAGTGTATCGCCATTATTTAATACCACCTCACATTGTTCGATGGGATTATTGGCATGTTCTTTAATGATACTGTAAATGGAATCGATGATGTGTAGGTAACTATCTATATGTTGACGGATATTTCCATCTTCATAAATGCCGATGACGCCATGCTTGATACCCTGTTCTAATACGGGTAGCATCTTCTGCGTGGTTACTTCATTAGCCTGCTGATTATTATAAGCTAAGGTTGTTGGTGAGGAATGTGCAATAATTGTCATTGTGAATTCTTGAATGAAGTTTGTTGAAGGTGCCAAGTCACTGGCGGACATAAAACAGGTATTTTATGTCCAGTCTATAGTAATGGAATACCTAATAAAAGATATTGTCTGGTTAACTAAGTAAAAAATATAAAATAGGAGATAAACGAAGAGTATAAATATTTCCATGCGAGCATATATCATTATATTGCCATGGAAATATTTCCCGTTTTTTTTTTGGCTGCGACAAGGGCTGAAACAGGTAATCGTTCACCTAAACTCCCTTAACACCTCAATAAATGCCCGCAGCCCCTGCGGTACATGACGGTTGCCGGGATAATAAAGATACAAGCCTGGTATTGCCGGACACCATGCCTCCAATATGCAGGCCAGCGCGCCACTCTCGATAAAAGGCTGGGCAACCGTATCGGGCACATAAGCAATTCCCATGCCGCGCGCAGCAGCTAGGGCCATCAGATCAAGATGATCCAGCGTTAACGTGCCGGGTACATCTACCACCATTTCCTGACCGTTGCGGGCAAATTCCCAGCGATAAAATTTGCCGCTGGGCATCCGGATGCGGATACAGTCATGATGACGCAGGTCATCCGGCGTTTGTGGGGCCAACCGCGTGGCCAAATATCCCGGTGCGGCTACCGCCAGAAAGCGTACCGGTCCACCGAAGCGTACGGCAATCATATCCTGAGGCACGGATTCCCCCAACCTGATCCCGGCATCGAACCCCTCGGCGACAATATCCACTAGTTTGTCTTCAGCACACAGATCCAGCGACATGTCCGGATAACGCGTAAGAAAGGTGGGAATAACCGACTCAATTAGCAACCGCGCCGGCTGCTCGCCAGCATTGATACGCAGTATGCCACTTGGCCGATCGCGAAACAGGTTTACCTCGTCCAGCGCCAGATCCAGCTCCCTGATCAATGGGCGCAGGCGGGATAACAAACGGTTGCCGGCTTCGGTGGGTGCGACGCTGCGGGTGGTGCGATGCAGCAGTCGTATCCCCATATTTTGCTCAAGCACGCGCATCATATGGCTCAGCGTTGACGGGGACAGTCCCAGCTCATCTGCCGCGCGACGAAAGCTACGGTGGGCGGCGATGGCAGCGAAAGCGGTTAATTCCGCAAAAGTAGGTTTGATCATTGGTGGGTAATTTTCACTTGTTCATGCCACATTATGCGGATAGTAGCATGGGTCACGCTTGGATAAACTCATTATTGCCGCCGCTGTGGCGCTATGTTTACCGAGGAATGCATTATGCCTATAACCTGGTTTATTACCGGTACATCTTCCGGACTTGGCCGTCAACTGACGGAAACCCTTCTGGCACGGGGCGATCGCGTCGCGGCCACCCTGCGCCGGGTGGAAGTACTGGATCCGCTGCGGGAGCAATACGGCGACCGACTGTGGGTCGCGGCTCTGGACGTTACCGATACCCAGGTCGTGCGCCGGGTGATGGACCGTGCGTTTGCCCATTGGGGGCACATCGATAGAGTGGTGAGTAACGCGGGATATGCGCTGTTTGGAGCAGCAGAAGAAGCCAATGATGAACAGATCTGCCGCCAAATCGATACAAATCTGATTGGTTCAATCCAGGTCATCCGAGCGGCCTTGCCTCATTTGCGGCGCCAAGGCGGCGGACACATCTTGCAGGTCTCATCGGAAGGCGGTCAAACTGCATATGCCAATTTTAGTCTGTACCATGCCACTAAATGGGGCATCGAAGGTTTTGTCGAGGCGGTAGCGCAGGAGGTGGCACCGTTTAATATCACCATGACGCTAATCGAGCCAGGGCCGGCCAAAACCGGATTTGCCGACGGATTAGTGCGGCCGCCACTCATGGCGGAATATGACGCTACCCCAGCCAGGGATGTCAGCCGCGCCGTGGATAATGGCCAATTTTCCCTTACCGGCGATCCAATGAAAATGGTACGTGCCATGATTGACTGCGCCGACAGCCCCGCCGCACCCCGGCGGCTTGCATTGGGCAGCACGGCTTATGAACACATACGGGCGTCATTGCAACAGCGGCTGGAAAGTCTGGAGGCGCAAAAGGCCATCGCGCTGTCCGCCGATATCGCGGCCATCGATAGGTGTTAACGTGTAGCTAGGGTACACCGGTCTATTGTAAACCGTCGGTGGGCTGGATAGCGGCCATGATTTTTATCCATGATGCTCGTGTTACTGAGATCTTATTCACAGTTTGCAAATATGACGGTTTATTTTATCGTAGCCATGATCCAGCTCCGATAGTTAAATTATATCCGTTGTGATTAAGCATGATGGATATATAACTAGTGTGGGGCTATTCCCATATCCAGGGACATACAGACATGAGTGAAAAACTTCATCTCCAAGAGCCGCAAGATAAAAACTTTATCAGCCTGAGAGAACCTTGGGAAGTCGAGTACTGGACGCACACCTTAGGGGCAACCAAACAAAAAATCTCCGCCGCCATTAGGGCCGTAGGCAACGGGACCAAGGACGTCAAATCCCATTGTGGCAAGTAATAAACGCGCCGTCTGATAATTTAACCCAGTAAACTCATTACAGTTGCCATCCTTATGCGTTAAACTTCGTCAGTGGATTTTTTCCACGGCCATGTCTAACGATTCAGGATAACTCATGAAGACCATTCTTGCCGCTGGCGTTGCCGCCAGCCTGATTTTTGTCGCAGCTTCAGCCAATGCCATCAGTATCAATGGTGACGTTGGCGAGCACTACACCAACATCGGTTTTGGCTTCGGTACTACCACCCCGGGTCTGGCGTTAAGCGGCAACTGGGCGCATAACGATGACAACGGCGACGCTGCCGGTTTGGGCTTGGGGTATAACATACCCTTCCATCCCTTGATGTTGACGCTAGGCGGCAAAGGCATGTATGTGGGTCCGAAAGCCGGTGATGACGGATATGCCGCTGCACTGGGTGGCGGTCTGCAACTGCCGGTTGGCAGCATGTTTGGCCTGTACGGCGAATATTACTACTCCCCTGATTCCCTCTCCAGCGGCATTGAGAGTTATACTGAAGCCAATGCGGGTTTGCGTTTGACCGCGATCCCCATGGTCACCGTAAGCGTAGGCTATCGTTATATGACACTGGACGGCAAAGAGGGTCATCGTGACAGTGTGCTGGCCGATGGCCCTTATATCGGCGGTGCGGTTAACTTTTGATGGTTGGCGCCAGTGAAACTGAGATCAATCCGTTTCGTTGGTCCACCTCGGTCAATAAGCCGCTTGGCGGCTTATTGATAGCAACGCTAATTTATTATTAATGCATTGTTTATCTTTGTTTTATTTATAATCAATATGACGAAGTTGAAAATCGATCTTTTCCTGTTCACCGGTGAGACGATAGGCGATAGCCGCGGCAAAATCGAATGCCACGCCCAGCCCTTTGCCGCTAATCAAATTGCCGTCTTCCACCACCGGCTGGTCAATATAGATGCCGTCGGTCACCTGCTGATAGAGATCCCCAGAGCAGACATAATGACGCCCGCGTAATAAGTTATGCGCGCCCAATACCCGTGCGCCAGCCGAACACAGGGGACAAATTAACCGTTGTGCCGCGTCATGCCGCCGTATAAAGTCTAACACCATAGGATTGGCCGCCAGATTAACGCTACCGTCGGGACCACCAGGCAGTATGATCGCATCGTATAAGGCTGTCTGCACACTTGACAAGGTGCAGTCGGCGAGCATCGCGATATTATGATAACTCACCACCATCATGTCGTCCTGGCACGCTAAGGTGTCAACCTCAATATCCAGACGTCGCAGCAAATCGACAGTCATAATGGCTTCTGCCTCTTCAAATCCTGGCGCGAGCAGTACCGCTGCTTTGCTCATCACTACACTCCTCATCTACGATATGAATTTTCGTTATCCGGCACATCAAGAACCTGACCCACCGACGTCGGACGTCATGGGGGCCTCTATTTTGTTACGTGTTGGAAAAACCATATCATTAATAAAACATAATTTCTTTTTTTATAAACCAATCTTTCATAACTTTGAATTTGATCGGCTAATTCTTTGCGCTATTGCCATATTATGATTAATGGTGGCAAAACCCGGCATGTTTTTGTTGAGTTGCCGCGATATCGTGAGCCATAGAGTGAAGGGTGAGATGCGTGCTTGAGCATGTCTCTAATGGTTCAACTATTGGCAGATAAACCATGAAAAAACGTACAATACGATTACACAATTATCTAGCCTATGGCTCAGGTGACTTTTTGGGGGCTGGTACCACGGCCCTTACCTCAGCGTGGCTCCTTTATTTTTACACCACCTTCTGCGGATTAACCGCAATAGAAGCCACGTTTATCTTTTTCTCGGCGCGGGTGTTGGATGCGGTGCTCAGTCCGTTAATGGGATATTTGACGGATAATTTTGGCAATACCTGGCTCGGCAGGCATTTTGGCCGTCGCAAGTTTTTTATCTTGTTAGGTATTCCCTGCGTATTTAGCTACAGTCTGATGTGGATGGGGGATATGCAGTTTTGGTATTACCTGATCACTTATTTATTATTTGATTCGGTTTACAC
Organism: Acerihabitans sp. TG2; assembly: GCF_035013185.1. NCBI lineage: Bacteria > Pseudomonadati > Pseudomonadota > Gammaproteobacteria > Enterobacterales > Pectobacteriaceae > Acerihabitans > Acerihabitans sp. TG2. The sequence continues at coordinate 59,125 of NZ_JAYGJO010000024.1, read as the reverse complement.
CATGATACTGGTGCCTTATGAAACATTGGTACCGGAAATGACCGATGATTTTAAGCAGAAAGCGAAATTTTCCGGTGCCCGTATTGCACTGGCACAAACCTCGGCCATCCTGGCGGCGTTTTTACCTGGCATATTGTTGACTCATTTTGGTAAGGATAATCCGATTTCCTTTTTTTATGCCAGCCTGGTGTTTTCAACCCTGTGCGCCATTACGTTGACTCTGGTCTATCTGTTCACCTGGGAACGGCCTGCGGAACTCAAGTCACAAGCCGTACTTAAGCTTGAACGGGAAAAACAACAGTTAACATTAATGCAAAGCCTCAAACGGTTGCATATAGAGCTGTCTTCAACCTTCCGTATCCGAATTTTCCGGCAACATCTGGGGCTGTATCTGGGCGGTTATATCGCACAGGACATTTTTAACGCGGTATTCACCTATTATGTGGTGTTTGTCCTGATGCAAAGTGCGACGGTAGCATCACAACTCATGGGCGTGATGTCGATTCTCCAACTGGTTGCCGTGCTGTGCATGATCCCACTGTGTATTCGCCTTGGGCCTGCGCCATCCTATCGTTTGGTGGTAACGCTGTTCGGCATTGCAGTTATCTCTTATGGCACTTTGTATTATTTAAGTCTCGATTACAATTTCCTACTCTTGATGGTTATCTCGGCTATCGCCGGCTTGGGTCGGGGCGGCATCAACTATGTCCCATGGAATATTTATACCTATATTGCCGATGTTGATGAGGCGATCACCGCGCAACGGCGCGAGGGTGTTTTTGCCGGGATTATGACTCTGACGCGCAAAGCATCGCAGGCTGGCGCCGTGATGTTGGTCGGGATCGTATTACAACTGTCCGGTTTTGTTTCCGGGCAAAGCATGCAAACGATGGCGGTTAAACACACGATTTTAGGTGTTCTTTGTATCGGGACGCTGGTGGTGCTGTGTATCGGTTTTTATATTTCTCTGCGCTTCAAGCTTAACCTGAAAACCCATGGTGTATTGCAAGAAGAAATTCATAAAATGCGTGCGGCCAATCAGACGGTTCCACAGGATATTACTCCTGAAGCCCGGGCAACCGTTGAAATGCTGGCTGGCATGAAATATGAGTCACTTTGGGGAAATAATAATATCGGCTATTTAAATCGCGAAAAAGGTGTGCCGGAAAAAGCGGCTCAGTTGAAGCATGTTTGATTGATATTTCAGTAAAAAAAGGGAAGATGATGACAGTATTCAATGTGAAACAAAGTGCTTTATTACGCCAACCGGAACATTTTATTTCACGGGATGAACTTAAAGCGTTGATTTGCAAAATTACCGATAATTTGATCAATATCGAAGACAGCACTGGCGAATTTTTGCTGCGTCTTGACGATGGTCGGGTTATTGATACCAAAGGATGGGCAGCAGGCTGGGAATGGACGCACGGCATTGGATTATATGGCATTTATCAATATTATCGCCAAACTGGGGATAATGAGATGCGGGCCATTTTAGACAAGTGGTTCACCGCCAGCCTGGCGAAAGGAACCCCAACCAAAAACGTTAATACCATGTGTCCGTTCCTGACGTTGGCCTATCTGTATGAAGAAACCCCTCGTCCAGAGTGGCGCCCCTATTTAGAGCGCTGGGCACAATGGGTCATGTATGAAATGCCGCGCACCGAAAAACAGGGTTTACAGCATATTGTCTATAACAGTGAAAATCATCAGCAAATGTGGGATGACACGTTAATGATGAGCGTGTTACCGCTGGCGAAAATAGGCAAATTGCTCAACCGGCCCGAGTTCGTCGAAGAGGCCACTTATCAGTTTTTATTGCATACGCAATATCTGATGGATCGCGAAACGGGCCTGTGGTTCCATGGTTGGACATTTGACGGTAAGCATAACTTCGCCGGTGCCCGTTGGGCGCGTGGCAATAGCTGGCTGACCGTGGCAATCCCCGAGTTTATCGAATTGCTGGATCTTCCCGAACATAATGCAACCCGTCGCTATTTACTGCAAATTGCCCAAAGCCAAATGGATGCGCTGGCCGCATGTCAAGATGACAGTGGATTGTGGCATACGTTGCTCGATGATGCCGATTCTTATCTGGAGTCATCAGCAACCGCGGGTTTCGCTTATGGTATTTTGAAGGCCGTACGCAAGCGCTATGTTGATCCCCGGTATTTACCTATGGCGGAAAAAGCGATTCGTGGTGTGATCGCCAATATTAGCCCCGAGGGGGAGTTGGCCAATGTGTCTTTTGGCACGGCAATGGGCAGCAGTCTTGATTATTATCGCCAGATTCCACTCACGTCAATGCCTTATGGCCAAGCTATGGCGATTTTATGTCTTTCAGAATATCTTAATATTTATATCTAATAATATAGCGCTGCATGCGGCATACCCTTGGGGATATAATCTATCCCCAAGATGGTTATTATAAAAATAATTATTTACTTAATAAGAGTTTGTATGAAAAATAAATTTACAGGCTTTACATTAGCACTATCCCTTTGTGTATGGTTAAACGGCAGTATGGCAGCGCAACTTATTAATAAGGACGGCAATAAACTTCAACTTTATGGCAAAGTCGATACATTGCATATGTTCTCTGATAATAAGGGTATTGATGGTGATCAGACCTATGTGCGTTTAGGTTTTAAGGGCGAAACACAGGTTAATGATGTGATCACCGGATACGGCCAATGGGAACAACAAATCAATGCTAATCAATCTGAAAGTAGTACCAGCACCAGCGTTACCCGATTAGGTTATGCGGGGCTTAGACTTGGTGAATATGGCTCGGTGGACTATGGACGAAACTTCGGTGTGTTATATGATATTGGTTCCTGGACCGATGTCATACCCGAATTCGGTGGTGATGCATACGGTATCGATAATTTTATGTTTAAACGAACCACCGGCTTACTCACCTATCGTAATAAGAACTTTTTTGGTTTGGCCGAAGGACTTAAATTAGCCTTTCAGTATCAGGGCAAAAATGGCGGTACGGGTGAAACCAACAATAGCCGTGGGGTGTTACAACAAAATGGCGACGGTTATGGCATGTCGTTAATTTATGATTTGGGTGCAGGTGTGAGCGCCGGTGCAACATTTTCCTCGTCCGATCGCACCAATGGGCAGAATAGTATTGACTATGGTCGAGGGAACAAGGCTGAGGCTTACCGTGCCGGTCTTAAATATGATGCCAATCAAATCTATCTGGCTGCGACCTATACTCAAACCTATAATGCGACTCCGTTTGGTAGTTCTAGCCATTCAGTTTATGGCTTCGCCAACCAGGCACATGTCACGGAACTGATTGCGCAGTACCAGTTTATCTCGGGCTTGGCACCGATCATTGGTTATCTGCAGACCGATGGTAAAAATATTGAGGGATATGGGGATCAAACAATATTAAAATACATTGCTTTTGGTGGGGCTTATTTCTTTAATAAAAACATGTCAGCTGATGTGATATATAAAGTTAACTTGTTGGATAAAAATAGCTTTACCGAAAATAGTGGCATCAATGTTGATGATATACTGGCTGTTGCGATGATTTATTATTTTTAATGATGGAGGACGCTCTTGATGAAAAAATATGCTCTGGTGGGTACCGGGGGTCGATCGGGATTATATCTTGAAGCTATCTCTCGCGATTATCGAAATAGTGCTAGATTTGTTGCATTTTGTGATACTAATCAGACGAGAATGAATTATGCTAACAGTATAATCACAAAATTTGGTCATCCAGCAGTATCAACCTGGTCCGCGCTGGAATTTGATGCCATGATTAACACCGCGCGACCCGATGTGGTTATTGTCACGAGTATCGACAGAACCCATGATCACTATATCATTAGGGCCATGGAGCTGGGATGTGATGTTATTACTGAAAAACCCATGACCATTGATGCTGAGCGGGCGCTTAATATTCTTAATACTATCAAAAAAACCGGTAAATCCTTGCGGGTTGCGTTTAATTACCGCTATGCCCCCCATCATAGTAAAGTCCGTGAGTTGCTGATGAATCGCACCATTGGGGATGTGTATTCGGTGCATTTTGAGTGGTTGCTCAATACCCAACATGGCGCGGACTATTTCCGCCGCTGGCATCGCGACAAACGAAACAGTGGCGGATTGCTGGTGCACAAAGCCACCCATCATTTTGATCTGGTGAACTTTTGGTTAGCCACCGAACCGCAGACCGTTTATGCCCAAGGCGCGTTACGGTTTTATGGGCGGGAAAATGCGGAATCACGCGGTGTGGAGCAATTTTATTCCCGCGCCCAGGGGAGTAAACAGGCTGAGAACGATCCTTTTGCTTTGCATCTTGATCAGTCGGAATCATTAACCGCCCTGTATTTAGCCGCAGAGTCGGAAGACGGTTATTATCGTGATCAAAGTGTTTTCAGTGATGGAATTAGTATTGAGGATACCATGTCGGTGTTGGTAAAGTATAAAAACCGAGCGCTGTTAACCTATTCCCTTAATGCCTACCTGCCGCTGGAAGGGCTTAACGTGGTGTTTAATGGCAGTGAAGGACGTATGGAGATGAAGGTTATCGAAACCTCTTATGTCAATGCGGGTGGCCAACGGGAAAATGAGGGGGGATTGGAATCTTGCCAGATTATGGTCTATCCGATGTTTGCCGAACCGTGGTCTGCCCCGGTTGCGTATGGTGAAGGTGGCCACGGCGGGGGGGATAAGGTGATGCTAAACGATCTGTTTGGTGAACCGGGTTTTGATCCTTTACAGCGTGCGGCTGACCACCGGGCTGGGACCCTGTCGATTCTGACCGGCGTGGCGGCCAATATATCCATGCAGCGCCAGGCGCCGGTCAATATTAATGAATTTGAGGTAACTCGGGGGTAAGTGCTAACACACGGGTTACGGTTTTGTTGTAGCCTTGGTTATGGGGCGTGCTGACCAGTAACCCGCTAGCAGTGAGCCTGATAGATTGTGCCATACTGAAAATAGCGCACCGGGCAGGGCCGCCAACGGCGAGAAATAGATCTTGCCCAAAGTGGCGGCCAGTCCGGAGTTTTGCTTGTGTTAACTGCCTGCTGTTGGGGGCATAAACTCGGCCAGTTTGCGTTTTTGCATACCCCGGTCGTCTAGATTAAGCGGACTTAGCCAATGTTGCATGGCCTGACGGATCTCTGGCCACTCGTTATCGATAATGGAATACCAGCGGATGTCACGACTGTGTCCCTTGGAAACCTGTGTTTGCCTAAGCGTTCCTTCATATTGAAATCCCAGTCGTTGTGCTGCGTTGATTGCCGCTTGATGCAGACTGTCACATTTCCAACCACATCGTCTGTATTGCAAAGTATCCAAGGTATAAGACAGCAACAGAAGTATTGCCTCGGTGCTACATAAGGTCCGTTTCATCAACGGTGACCAGTTAATCCACCCTATCTCTAGCGCCCCGTTATTCGGGTCTATACGTTGCAACGCCATGAAACCCACCGCTTTGCCGGTTGAAATAGCAATCACAGCATAAAAAAGAGGATCATTACTGGTGGCGAGCGAGGCAATGTAGTGATCACACTGCCTAATAGTGATGGGCCTTTTAATGTGAAAGTACGTCCAGTCACGTTCGTCATCGATACTGTGCCAGGCATCAAATAAATCCTGGCTATGCTTGATGTCAATCGGCTCAAGCCGACAATAGTCTCCTTTAAGGACAACTTTTTGCGGGAGTGGTCGCGTTTGCCAGTCGGGTAATGATTTACCCAATGCTTGTCCGTAAATATTTAATTCTGTCATTGTAAACCATACCTTTGTGTTTAAATTTATAAAATATACGCAAGGCATCCAGAAAACCATTTTACGTTGATTTATTTGGCTGGATTTGTCTCAGCCCAACACCTTTTCCCGGAGGCAAACAGGTAAACTCTGCCACCCACGCTATTAGGGTGGCCACGGGATAACCCAAATAGGAATATTGTCGAGAATACGCACCTGATATCCCACATGCAACCGGTATAGCGATACATGTTTGGTTAAATACCTATACTATTCAGTCTATTAATGGTTTGGTTAGCTAAGTTGGGTTTTATGTGCAGTGTAATGCATTATAAATGATACTAGCTTGCTTCGATTCTTACATCATTTGTATCGTGTTCACTATTTTTACCGCTGCCTGTGGTTAACTGGCGCGGGGAACCACCGTTTTTGTTAAATGAATATGTTGACTAAGGGTATATGCTTATTAATCTGGTTTTACCCTTTAACATAGGACAACAGCGATGAATTCATCCGTCATTCCTGCTTCGATGCACGCTATTGCCATCAAACAGTCCGGTGGTCCTGAGCAACTGGTTATGGTCGAGGTACCCGTACCCCGTCCGGATGCTGGTTATGTACTGATTAAAGTTGCGGCGGCGGGGGTCAATCGTCCGGATGTACTGCAACGAAAAGGCGTTTATCCGCCTCCGGCCGGCGCCTCGGCGCTGCCGGGCCTGGAAGTGGCGGGGGAGGTGGTGGCTCTGGGCGCAGAGGTAAGTCGCTACGCCGTTGGTGATGCGGTGTGTGCGCTGATTGCCGGTGGTGGCTATGCAGAGTATTGCGTGGTGCATGAAACCAATGCACTCCCGGTGCCGCAGGGGTTATCCCTGTTGCAGGCGGCGGCGCTGCCCGAGACATTTTTTACCGTCTGGACCAATGTTTTTCAGCGCGGCAAACTGCGGTCGGGGGACATTGTGCTGGTCCACGGTGGAACCTCCGGCATCGGTTCGGTGACCATTATGCTGGCAAAAGCGTTTGGTGCCAGGGTGTTCGCCACCGTCGGATCTGATGAAAAATGTGCGGCGGTGCTGAAATTGGGCGCCGATGGCGCGATTAACTACCGTACGCAAGATTTTGTCGCAGAAATTCAGCGTCTTACCGACGGGCATGGTGCGGATGTGATTGTCGATTTGATTGCCGGCGAGTATGTGGCGCGCAACTACGCGGCGGCGGCGACAGATGGCAGGATTGTGCAAATTGGGGTGCAAAACGGTCCGGCGAAGGAATTGAATCTGATGCTGATGTTGGCTAAACGGCTAACCCATACCGGCTCGACCCTGCGGCCACGCACGGTGGCGGAAAAAGCCCTTATTGCCACGGAGTTGGAGCAGCAGGTCTGGCCGCTGTTGGCCGCAGGGAAAATAACGCCGTTGATCGACCGGACGTTTCCCTTACAGCAAGCGTGCGATGCGCATACGCTGATGGAAGGCAGTACACATATTGGCAAAATCATGTTGGTGACGCGCGCCTACACGTCTCTGCTGTCAGCGTAATATTCGCGAGGGCCGCCCCGTCGGCCAACAGTGATGATGGGGCGGTTTCAACCTCTAACGCTTAAAGCCGATATCATCGTTAATGACCGCGCCTGGACCGATGGGAACGCGTCCATGGGTGGCCATCTTGAGTTTGTAGAACGTGATGTTATCGCGCGAAACCTTACGCAGAAAATCCTCGAATACCTGGATGGTGAGTTGCTCGCCGGGACAACGGCGGTAGCTAAAACCAAAGGGGGCAAATCCCGCATAGTCGCACACCGGCTTGGGTTTACCCTCCACCGTAGCGAAGACGGTGCCAAAACCGCTGTTGGTGATGCTGACGTTGCGGCCATCGCTGACGTCCACGCTGGTAATATGAAACGGGCAGCGGGCCAGTCCCATACCCTGTATTTTTTCTTCGGTAATGTCGGCGCTGGTGGGCACATCTCGGTAGCGATCGGGATCAAATTGTTCCGGTTCGTGCCAAAGTGTTGGGTTATTATTGGTGGTGACATGTGGCGTCACGATAAAACTATGGCGTTCAAACGGCAGCCCGAAGCGTGCGTGAGGGGATTCGCCATAGGCTGAGTTGCGGGCATCCACCACCGAAGAAATACTGCCGCCGTTAGGCGAAATGGTACGAAATAGCTCCATAACCAGCAGTTCCAGGGGCGTGTAAACACCATCACCGCGGTTATCATAGTCGCCGCTCATGGTGGCCTTGAACACATCACGCACCTTGGCGTCGCCTCCCTGCTCACTCAAGCGTGACATAATGCCGTAAATCGAGTTGCCCCATTGACTAAAGGCAACAAAATTATGGAAACATTCAAATACAATATCTTTAACCCCAAAATGCGTTCCATCACCGGCGTTTTTCAGCCAGTACCACGCCATGGTTTTTTCCGGATGGGGCGTGCGGCCGCTATTGATATCACTGACGCGGTCATCAATCCATTTTTTAAGAAAATCAAGATGTTGTCGTACCTTCATGTAATTTTCATACACCATGGGATCCAGTGGATTACGGTATGCCAGGACAGTATTAAAGGCTTCACCGATTTCCCGGACCTGCGGCGGGATGGCATCACCGTTTACCCCTAAATGTAAATCCCAATAAATATCAAAATAGTAATCGAGATAGTGGCGCATAAAGGGTTTGTTGGCATATTTTTTGTCTAATATGCGGTCAAAGAACGCCACCACCTTTTCCTGATACATCGGTTTATAAAGATCCGGGGTGACGGCAGCGAAGTAGATACGCTTACGCAAATTATCGTCGCCACGTTTTTCCAGACCTTGCAGAAATACCGTGCTGCCTTCTTCCGGTGTAGGGCGCCAGTCTTTATAAATCAACCCCCACAAATCGTGTGGCAGCGCATTTTCCTTACTCAATGCAACATCAATAATAGGCAACAGTGGCCTTTCTCCCTCATAGAGGCTGGTTAGAAAAAAAGGAATAACGGCATTATCAACATAGGTTTTATCGAAATGAGCCGGAATGGTTTGTCGAAAACGCGCCACCGCCGCGGCAATTGGCACTGGCACATCCGCTGGGTATGCACGGGTCGCCGCTGTTGCGTCTGCCGCTAATGCACTGGTGGTCGAGGTGCCGGTGGCCAATCCCAGGACTGCGGCGCCTTTTATAAATTGTCTTCTTTTCATAGCTGTGCTCCAGTAAGGAAAAGATATCTATTTGGTTTTGATATTAAGCAGAATATGGATAAGTTATGATGCTAAGGTAAATATTCATCCGACAATAATCAGTTGATGGAAAATTAATATATCTCGTGCCAGATAAAATAGTAATTTAATAATGCTGTTTCATTGTGGCGGTAAATATTTATTAAACTAAACAGAGTATATCGTTTTTATGTTATCGGGTGACATGATTGCTGTTGCCGAAATTAGCATTGGCTCAGATTGTCTGGCGTGCGGATAGGTGCCCGGTTTGTGGCTCATAGTGTCTTTACTTATTGCTTGCGGAGCTTCATTATCATTTTCTCTAATGAGTTGTGAACCCTTAGCCGGTGGGTCTGGTATGAATTGGAAACTGACAGCATGGGTTGTTGCCGTTACCACGTATAGCGTCTGTTGCCACGCAACCGGCGACGCGGTCGGTATCACGGTAAACGACATGACGCCCAAAGATCGGCAGATCGAAACCGATTGTGGCAAAATCAACCAGTTCGCGCTGGCCGGCAATAAAGCATATCGGCAGCAAAACTGGTCCAGTGCCGTTGACGAGTATACCGCCCAGGCTGCCTGGAGTGAGTTTTGCCGTTTGCCCCGACAGTCGATTGCTATGGCTTATAATAATATCGCGCTAGCATTAATGGGCGGCAATGAGCCGTTAAAAGCGCGAGCCTGGCTCGCCCTGGCACCTGATAACAGTAAAAGCGTGGCCAATCTTGCTCGGTTGCAACCGGCGCTCGCGGGCCTGCACGCGGCTTCGGTCGCCAGCCCTGGGGGCGATTACTGGCGTTATGCCGGTTTTGGCGTATGGAGTGCGGTATCGGTGCGCCCGCAGGGGGAGCGTTGGGAAATAACCTTCAACGGTTATTATATGCCGGCCATGGGAATATATTATGGTCCGAATATGGGTAATTTTTCTGCAGTGGTGCCCATTGCGGCCGGTCAGGCAGTTTATCGACAGAACCGCCAAGACGCAGGCTCATCATGCCAGGTCGATCTGTCGTTTAGCCCCGATCGGGTGCACCTGGCTACGGTTGAGGGCGATTGCGGATTTGGTATGAATGTCCAGGCCAGAGGCGATTTTATGCGGGTATCAATCCATTAAATCCGCGACCTGGCACTGTCGGTGGGCTGAAACCCGGCGGCGCTGAGTTATTGGCCAGACGCGGCCTGAGCACCGCGTGTTGGCGATATCGCCTTGGCCAGTCTGGCGGGGACGGCGGCGGCGATGTTGTGCAGGTCATCGATAAAATGGCTGATCAGCGCGGAAGGAGGCCGATGCAACGGCCGGATCAGGCTGACCGTAAAGGGCACCTGATGGCTGAAGGTTTTCAGCACCACGCCGTTACCGGCGTAATCCAGCGCGGTAAGAGGGTTGACGATGGAAATGCCGACCCCGGCGCGCACCATGGCACATACCGAGGCTGCACTATGGGTTTCGACGATCATGTCTCGCTCGACGCCTTCGCGCATGAATAGTCGATCCAGCAGTTGGCGATAACTGTCGGTCGCGGACAAACTGATATACGCCCGGCGATCAAAATCCGCCGGGGTTAACACCGGCCGCTCAGCCAGCGGGTGACCGCTCGGCAATACACACACTTCGTTGAGTGTCATCAAGGTTTCCCGCTCGGTGCCCGCCGGGGTAAAGGTATTTTCCGTCAGCCCGATGTCGTGGCGCTGCGCCGAGAGCCACTCTTCCAACAACGGTGACTCCTGTGGCACCACGTTGAGACTGACACTGGGAAAATGCTGGAAAAATTGCCGACACACCAGCGGCAACAGTGACTGGGAAAACACCGGCAGGCAGGCCACCGATAGTTGTGCCTGGCGGAATTCACGAATGGCATGGGCGGCGCTGATAATGCGGTCCAAGCCATAGTATGAGCGCTGAACCTCTTCAAACAAACGTAACCCTTCTCCGGTCGGCTTAAGCCGGCCCTTGACCCGCTCGAACAGCGTGAGGCATAGCAGTTGCTCTAACCGTGCCAATTCACGGCTCACAGTAGGCTGCGAGGTTTTCAGCAGCATGGCGGCTTCGGTCAGGTTACCGGTGGTCATGACCGCATGAAAAATATCGATGTGACGTAGGGAAATGGCTGCCATAGTGACTCTCGCTGAAGTATATCCATATCATAAATGAATAGATGATGGTTAAAAAGATATTTTATTAATAGCTTTTTTTGCTTAATAATCGCTGAAATGATCATGTTAACCGTGCCAAACGCCGGAGAGTTCATGCCACAAAATCTGTACACCACCCAGGGCGCGTTAAACGCGGCCAATCTGCTTCAGCTGGCCCAGCGTTATGCTGGCCCGGTGTGGGCATACGACGCTGAGGTCATTGTTGAGCGCATTCGTCAATTGCGTCAATTCGACGTGATCCGTTTTGCCCAGAAAGCCTGTTCCAATATTCATATCTTGCGACTGATGCGTGAACAGGGGGTTAAGGTGGATTCCGTTTCCCTCGGCGAAATCGAGCGGGCCTTGGCCGCAGGTTACCGGCCCGGAGCGGACACGGACGAGATTGTTTTTACGGCCGATGTGTTTGACCTGCCCACCCTGCGGCGCGTGGTGGAATTGGACATACCAGTCAATGCCGGATCGGTGGATATGCTTGAACAACTAGGGCAGCTTTCGCCGGGGCACCGTGTCTGGCTGCGGATTAATCCGGGGTTCGGCCATGGTCACAGCCAGAAAACCAATACCGGCGGTGAGAATAGCAAGCATGGTATTTGGCATGACGATTTGCCGCTGGCGATTGAACAATTGCGCCGCTATAACCTCAGGCTTATCGGTATTCATATGCATATCGGCTCAGGCGTGGATTACGACCATTTGCGCCAGGTGTGTGAGGCAATGGTGCGGCAGGTTATCGATTCAGGCCAGGATGTGCATGCCATTTCGGCCGGCGGCGGCCTGTCGGTGCCTTATCAGTTTGGCGAGGAAGCCATTAATACCGATCACTATTTTGGCCTGTGGGATGCCGCCCGCCAAACGATTAGCCGTCATCTAGGCCATCCGGTGACGCTGGAAATCGAGCCTGGACGTTTTTTGGTGGCGGAGGCCGGCGTATTGGTGGCGCAGGTGAGGGCGGTCAAGGACATGGGGCAGCGTCATTTTGTGTTGGTTGACACCGGTTTTAACGATCTGATGCGTCCGGCCATGTACGGCAGTTATCACCATATTTCGGTCATCCCAGCCGACGGTGGCGAGCTTTTGGATCAGACTAGCCGTGAGACGGTGGTGGGCGGGCCGCTATGTGAATCAGGGGATGTGTTTACGCAACTGGCCGGCGGCGGCATGGCGCCACGCGCGTTGCCTGCCGTTCAGGTTGGCGATTATCTGGTGTTTCATGATACCGGCGCCTACGGTGCGTCGATGTCGTCGAACTACAACAGTCGACCATTGTTGCCGGAGGTGCTGTTTGAACAGGGGCGACCACGGGAGATCCGCCGACGACAGACGCTGGATGAACTGTTGGCGCTGGAACGGGTGGACGGCACGCTGCCTTTCTGACGCCGATGCGCCAGAGTTCGACGGTTATCTGTTTGAATCAGTATCGATTCTCTGGGCGGCGATTAAGACTCAGACGGTGGTGGTGCCACTGAGTGGCGGCGCACCAGGGTAGGGCTGAAAGTATTCGTCACCTCCGGCAGCGGATCGCCGTTGGCCAGCGCCAGCGCCAGGCGCGCCGCCTGGTTGGCCATGGCCACCACCGGATAACGTATGGTGGTCAGGCGCGGGCGAAGGTAGCGGGAAATCAGCACGTCGTCAAAACCGACCAGCGAAATCTCTTCCGGCACCTCGATACCGTTGTCGCTCAGCACCGCCAGCGCACCGGCGGCCATAGAGTCGTTGTAACAGGCAATACCGGTGAAATTCCTGCCGCGTCCTAATAGGTCGGTCATGGCCTGTTCGCCTCCCACTTCATCCGGTTCCCCGTAGGCAATCAACTTATCGTCCACCGCAATATTATGATCCTTCAGTCCGTCCAGATATCCCTGCAACCGGTCGGTACTGTCAGGAATAGGGTGGCTTGAACAGATACAGGCGATGCGCTGGTGGCCCTGCTGAATCAAATGGCGGGTCGCCAGCCAGGCGCCATAACGATCGTCAAGCGCGACACAACGATTGGCATACTCGGGTAAAATACGGTTAATCAGCACCATGCCGGGAATATGCGCCATCAGCGCATTCAGTTCCGGCTCGGGAATCATCTGCGCATGCACCACCAGTGCCGCGCAACGATGGCGGATCAGTTGCTCAATCGCCTGGCGCTCTTTATCGAGGATATGATAACCGTTACCAATCAGTAAAAAGTTACCCGTGCGGTAAGCCACCTGTTCCACCGCCTTGACCATGGCGCCGAAAAATGGATCGGACACATCCGCCACAATCAGTCCCAGAGTTTCTGTGGATTGCTGCGCCAGCGCACGGGCATTGGCGTTGGGGTGGTATTGCAGTTCCTCCATGGCGCTCAGCACCGCCTGACGTGAACTGACGCTGGCTTTAGGTGAATTATTAATAACGCGAGATACTGTGGCGACAGACACCCCCGCCAATTTAGCTACATCCTTTATGGTGGCCATATCGCTTTTAAGCTCTCTTAGGGTAATCGGTTACATTGGCAAATTTTACGGAAAAGCCCATGCGATGCAAGGCGCTGGCGCACAGGTTTGACGATCGGTTCGGTATAATTGCGAAATAGCATTAAAATTTTATGCTAGGCACTCGCCTCGTCATAACCTGAGCTGAATGCGATGAACTGCCTGAACAAGTCAGTTAAGATGCTGCCCAGAATTGAACATGGGCTAAAATTTACAGTTGGTTTCATTTCGAACGGTTATCTTGCGAATATGCGGTGGTTTAATCATGTCACCGTCTATAGAGTAGGTGATCCCAGAGGTATTGATTGGTGAGAAATCAGCACACTTTGTGTGTTGAACCCATTTCAGTTGCACCAACCTACGCGGATGCGTAGGTTTTTTTTTGGGTGGAGATCCTGGATTGCACGCCATCGTGATTTATCCCATGGTAAACTTGCCGCTCTGAAGGTGATGGGAATACTCCCAATTCCCATTGCCCTTCGTCATGGGGATAACGCAATGAACAAACCGACTCCGGTTAATCAATATGAACAACCCATCGGCACGGCGTTGCCGGGCTGGCAACCGCGCCCTCAGGCGCAAAAAGTCACCATGACGGGGCATTTTTGTCGCCTGGAACCGTTATCTCTGGCGCACAGCCCGGCATTGTTTGCCGCTTGGCACCGTATCGACGATGGCCGTGACTGGACCTACTTTTCCCGCCCCCGTCCTGAAAATCAGCAACAGTGTGATGCCCTGGTTGCCGCTAATGCCGCCTCCCGCGACCCGCTGCATTTCGCCGTTATCGATCGTGCCACCGATCTGGCGGTGGGATCGGTGGCGCTGATGCGCATTGATGCGGGCAGCGGCGTACTGGAAATCGGCTGGGTCAACTGGTCTCCGCTGATGAAGCGTTCCGTTCTCGGCACCGAGGCCATCTATCTGCTGCTGGGCTATACCTTTGACACCCTGGGCTACCGCCGCTGCGAATGGAAATGCCACAGCTTGAATATGGCGTCCAACCAGGCGGCAAAACGCCTCGGTTTTCAGTATGAAGGAACCTTCCGCCAGGCGGTAGTGGTCAAAGGGCATAACCGGGATACCTGCTGGTATTCCATCATCGATAGCGAATGGGCGGCTCTCGCCCGTGGTCTGCGCGGCTGGCTGGCGCAAGGAAATTTCGATCTCAAGGGACAACAACGCCGGCCGTTGGCGGTATTTATGCAGCAATCCATCGCGAAGTCCTGATGGTGCCTATTCCACTATGGCCGCGCCTAGGCCCTGGGCGCGATCACCTGTTTGGCCCGATCGTCGAGTGCCCCTGGGTAATGACTGGCGCTGCTGTGGATCAGGGCGCAAGTTAACATTGTGTAACCTGCTAGAATTACGGGGTCGTGTAATGATTTTCAACGGGATCGCCATCGCCTCGCTGAATGTCAGACGGCAGCGGCGCGGATGCGACGCGTGACGCTCTTCGGAATCGGCCACCTGATGCGGGTTTCGACGGTGTTAGCCGGCCGGCATCATCAATCTATAAGGAGATAGCATGCTTTTTTCCGTATTGCGCCAGGTTTTTCGACTACTTTACCGAGTGGACGTTATCGGCGACCCAGGCGTACTGCAACAGCAGAAAGTCATGATTACGCCCAACCATGTCTCCTTTCTTGATGGGGTCCTGCTAGCGCTATTTTTGCCGGTCAAACCGGTATTTGCCATTTACTCAACCATTACCGATGCATGGTATATGCGGCTGGTAAAACGCTATGTGGATATCATCCCACTCAATCCCACCAAACCGCACAGTATCAAGCAATTAATCAAGCATATTGGCCATGGCCGCCCGGTGGTGGTATTTCCCGAAGGCCGCATCACGGTCACCGGTTCACTGATGAAAATTTATGATGGTGCGGCTTTTGTCGCATCACGTTCCGACGCCATTGTGGTGCCGGTCTGGCTGTCCGGGCCGGAACTTACACCCTTCAGTCGGATGGGCGGCATCATAAAGCGGCATTGGTTTACGAAAATTACCATTCATCTGCAAACCCCGGTCAGCCTGCCCATGCCCCAAGCACTAAAGTCGCGCGAACGCCGGCGCATTGCGGGTGAACAACTGCACCGGATCATGATGAACGCGCGCATGGCCTCCCGTCCCCGGCAAACGCTTTATCAGGCATTACTGACGGCCGCGTGGCGTTATGGCGATGACAAACCTTGTATTGAGGATATCGCCTTCAAGGCCGACAGTTACCGTGGCTTTTTGAAAAAAATCTTGGGCACCAGCCGTATCCTCGAGCGCTTCACCACGCCTGGGGAACATGTGGGTTTATTGCTGCCCAACGCCACCATTTCTGCCGCCACTATCCTGGGCGCTGGATTACGCAGGCGCATCCCGGCGCTACTCAACTACACCGCCGGGGCAAACGGTATCAATAACGCGGTCAAAGCTGCCTCCATCAAGACTATCGTGAGCTCCCGGCAATTTCTGGACAAAGCCAAACTTACCGCACTGCCGCCGGCGGTAACCGGCGTGCGCTGGGTTTATCTCGAAGATCTTAAAGACAGTATTACCCTGATCGACAAGCTATGGGTTATCGCTCATCTGTTCTACCCAGCCCATGCTGAGCTGCCGCAACAGCCCGATGACAGCGCCCTGGTGCTGTTCACCTCCGGTTCGGAAGGCACACCCAAAGGGGTAGTCCATTCCCATGACAGCATTTTGGCCAATATTGAGCAGATACGCTCAGTGGCGGATTTTACCCCGCGCGATACGTTTTTGTCGGCATTACCGTTGTTTCATGCATTCGGCCTGACTGTTGGATTACTCACACCATTATTGACCGGCGCGCGGGTGCTGCTCTACCCCAGCCCACTGCATTACCGGGTTATACCGGAACTGGTATACGATAAAAACTGCACCGTACTGTTTGGTACCTCCACCTTCCTCGGCCAATATGGCCGCATGGCCCATCAATATGATTTTGCCCGGGTACGTTACGTGGTCGCCGGGGCGGAAAAACTATCGGAATCCACCCGACTGCTCTGGCAGGACAAATTTGGGATTCGCATTCTGGAAGGTTATGGTGTGACGGAATGTGCGCCGGTGGTGGCGATTAACGTCCCGCTGGCGGCGAAAGTACACACCGTCGGTCAGATTCTGCCGGGCATGTCGGCGCGCTTGATTCCGGTACCGGGGATTGAACAGGGTGGTCAACTGCAATTGAGTGGGCCGAATATCATGAAAGGCTACCTGCGCCTTGAGCATCCCGGCATATTGGAAACGCCAACGGCAGATAATGGCGCGGGGGTGTGGGATGCCGGCTGGTATGACACAGGCGATATTGTCACCCTGGATGAAGCCGGATTTTGTGCGATACAAGGGCGAGTCAAACGCTTCGCCAAATTGGCCGGTGAGATGATTTCCCTTGAGAGCATCGAACAACTGGCGCTGCGGGTATCACCAGCCGCTCACCATGGTGCCACCGCTAAAAGTGATGATGCCAAAGGCGAGGCACTGGTATTGTTTACCACCGATGCCGAATTAACCCGCGACCGGTTGTTAAAACAAGCCCGCCAGGATGGCATGCCGGAGATTACCGTGCCACGCGACATTCGCCATATCAAGGAACTGCCGCTATTGGGTAGCGGCAAACCCGATTTTGTCACTCTAAAAGACATGGCTAACGCCGCGGAGAGTCAGTCATGAACCCATCCCATACCACCTCGGTCAGCATAATAACCCGGCCGATGATGGCGGTGATGTGCGCCCAGTTTTTTTCGGCTTTTGGTGATAATGCGCTGTTGTTCGCCACTCTGGCACTGATTAAACAACAAGCGTATCCAACCTGGAGTCAACCGGTGTTGCAGATGTTATTTGTCGGTGCTTATATCATGCTGGCGCCTTTTGTCGGCCAATTCGCCGACAGTTTTGCCAAGGGGCGGGTGATGATGGTGGCCAACAGTCTCAAACTGGCTGGTGCACTGATCATCTGCTTTGGATTTAATCCCTTTCTAGGATATTGCCTGGTGGGGATTGGCGCTGCCGCCTACTCGCCGGCCAAATATGGCATATTAGGCGAATTAACCCAAGGCGACCAACTGATCAAGGCCAACGGTCTGATCGAAGGCTCAACCATCGCGGCCATACTACTTGGGTCGATGGCGGGCGGCATCCTGGCCGACTGGCATCTGGGCGTAGCGTTAGGCATGTGCGCCCTGATGTTTGCTGTGGCCGTCGTGGCCAACCTGTTTATTCCAAGGTTGCCGGCGGCCAGACACGCCAGTTCCTGGCACCCCGCACGTTTGGTTGGCAGTTTTGTCTCTGCCTGCCGCGCTCTCTGGCAAAATGGTGAAACCCGTTTCTCGATCATTGGCACCAGCCTATTTTGGGGCGCAGGGGTTACCCTACGCTTCCTGCTGGTACTCTGGGTCCCGGCAGCGTTGGGCATCACGGATAACGCAACCCCCACGATGCTCAATGCCATGGTGGCCGTGGGCATCGTGTTCGGTGCTGGCGCAGCCGCGAAACTGGTACGGCTGGAACGGGTCCAACGCTGCATGCCCGCCGGTATTCTGATGGGGCTGGTGGTAATAGGGCTAAGCGTACAACACCACTTATTGCCGGCCTATTTGCTACTGGCGCTGATCGGCGCTCTAGGCGGCTTTTTCATCGTCCCGTTAAATGCATTACTGCAACAACGCGGCAAAGAAAGCGTCGGTGCAGGTAATGCCATCGCGGTACAAAACTTTGGCGAAAATCTCGCTATGCTGCTCATGCTCGGCTTCTATTCGCTGGTGGTAAAACTGGGTGCCAGCGCCGTCACTATCGGCATCGGATTCGGCACCCTGTTTTCAGCCGCGATCTTACTGCTCTGGATCGTCACCCGTACAAAAAACATTGTCGTTAAATAAACGCCAGCCAACCCCACCGCACAGCAGACTTGTGCGCACAAAACCTGCAGCAGCAGGTGTTTAAGGGAGCGCGGACTAATGGGGTCGAGTTGGCCGTGATTTTCCACCGATTATAGAAAATCAGTGCATCGCCAGTGCACGGAAGAATGCCGGATTTTCCTGAATGGTCGCCAACACCTTTGCCGCCAGTCCTGTAGGATGACGTCTTTTGGTTTCCCAGCTCTTGATGGTGTCGATGCTCGTTCCCAGAACCTTGGCCATCTCACTTTGTGAAACGTTAAGTTGCTCTCTGATAGCCTTCACGTCTGCCACTTCATAACGGGTCACTCGGGTCGGCGATTTGACGCCATTTTTAATGTCGACGGCTTCTTCAAGAGAGGTTTTCAATTCATCAAAAAAACCCATATTTCACCTCGTTTTTCAATAAGTTCGTCAGCTTTTTCAGACATGCTTTCTCAGTATCGCTCAGGCTATCTTTAGTGTTTTCCGGGTAGGCCATTATCAGAAAAATTATCTCTTCAGTGGCCAGAAAATAAATCACCCGGGCACTGCCGCTTTTCCCCTGAGAGCCTATTGCCATCCTGATTTTTCGCAGCCCGCCCGTGTTCTGAATCAAAACCCCTTTGTCCGGGGATCCTATTAGCGCATTCTGGAGTGCTTTGAATTCATCGTCCGTCGCTATTTGTTTTATTTGCCGGGTAAACATCCCTGTCTCGATAAATTCTATCGCATGACTCACAAAGGCTCCCTCCCTCGCTTTCTTTTAGGTGTACATAGTACTCCAATGACAACA
The DNA here is from genome assembly GCF_035013185.1 of Acerihabitans sp. TG2. Taxonomy (NCBI): domain Bacteria; kingdom Pseudomonadati; phylum Pseudomonadota; class Gammaproteobacteria; order Enterobacterales; family Pectobacteriaceae; genus Acerihabitans; species Acerihabitans sp. TG2. The sequence continues at coordinate 39,881 of NZ_JAYGJO010000024.1, read as the reverse complement.
CGTGTGCCACTACCTCATCATGCAGGTTTAGCTAAAACCGCACTCGCCGCAGACCGTGTTAAAGGGAGAGCGTACCAATGGGGTTGAATTGGCCGTGATTTTTCCGGCCAACCGAAACCCCATGGCACGCTAGGCCCGCCACCACCGCACTCACTGCAGACCGTGTTAAAGGGAGAGCGGACTAATGGGGTTGAATTGGCCGTGATTTTTCCGGCCAACCGAAACCCCATGGCACGCTAGGCCCGCCACCACCGCACTCGCCGCAGACCGTGTTAAAGGGAGAGCGTACCAATGGGGTTGAATTGGCCGTGATTTTTCCGGCCAACCGAAACCCCATGGCGCACTAGGCCCGCCGCCACCGCACTCGTCGCAGGCCGTGTTAAAGGGAGAGCGTACCTATGGCGCCGGAAAGGTAAACCGCTGATGAATCCGCTCCAGCTCGCCGATAATGTCCTCGTTCAACGTCAACGCCAAACTCTCTAGATTGACCTGAAGCTGTTCCAGCGACGTCGCACCCAGCAACGTCGAGGCCACAAACGGCTGCTGACGCACAAACGCCAACGCCATCTGCGCCGGGTCCAACCCATAACGATGCGCCAACGCCACATACTCGCCGATGGCCTGCTCGGTATGCGGTGCACTATAACGGGTAAAACGGCTAAACAGCGTATTACGCGCGCAGGCAGGACGGGCACCGTTGAGATATTTACCGGTCAGTGTACCGAACGCAAGACTGGAATAGGCCAACAACTCAAGCCCCTCGAACTGACTAATTTCCGCCATACCCACTTCAAAACTACGGTTCAGCAAACTATAAGGATTTTGTACCGTGACAATTCGCGGCAGATCATGCTTTTCCGCCAACTGCAAATAACGCATCGCACCCCAAGGGGTCTCGTTAGAAATGCCGAGATAGCGGATCTTACCCGCACGCACCTGCTCATTAAGCGCCTCAAGGGTTTCCAAAATGGTCACCGCCTGCTTTTCATCAGTAAACTGATAATTCAGCTTACCAAAACAGTTGGTGGCACGTTGCGGCCAGTGCACCTGATACAAATCGAGATAATCGGTACCCAATCGACGCAGACTGTCCTCCAGAGCCAAACGAATATTTTTCCGATCCAATATTTGTTGCGGCCGAATGCCGGCGTCGTTACCCCGGGAAGGTCCTGACACTTTACTGGCCAACACGATCTTTTCCCGTTGACCATGCTGTTTAAGCCAATGACCAATATAGGTTTCTGTTAATCCCTGGGTGTCGGGTCGGGGGGGGACCGGATACATTTCCGCCGTGTCGATAAGGTTCACTCCGGCCGCTACCGCGTGGTCCAGTTGCGCATGGGCCTCGGCTTCGGTATTTTGTTCGCCAAAGGTCATGGTGCCCAATCCCAATACGCTGACTTCAAGAGAACTATGAGGAATACGGTGATAATACATTGAGGCTGGTTCCTTAGTGTCGGTAAAGATCAGGCGTTCTACCCGTCATCTTTCAGGTTGCCGGTGCGTTGGCAGCGCACTCGCTTACTGCCTTCCTGTAATGTGAAATCCAGTGGATAATCAAGCGCCGCCTGATTTGACTATAACCAAGCCAGGCGGCGGGGAAAAGCGCAAAATGGGTGGATGGGGTCAGTTTTTTACGATAATCAGCGTGCGATCATTTGCGATACTTCGCTGCCGTTAATCTGCATGTGGTTACCCTGCTCATCGGTATAGCTGATTAAACCGGTCGTTTTATCCAGCTCAGGCTTACCCTGGGTTAACACCATACGACCGTCCTTGGTGGACATCACGTAATCGCTGGCACAGCCCGACAGGATCACGGCTAATGCTAATGCTGTCGCCAACATCGCGTATTTTTTCATATGTATCATCTCTATAAAATCTTTGAGGCTGACCGCCGTGCACAACTGACTTATTTATTCCTGATCAGATTCAGTGCCTCGACGCTCATGGAAAGAACATTGCGAAATAAATGTAGCCCTTAGGCATGGGAACATCAACGCTTTCCAAAATCAAAGTGAAACCGGTCAAAAACGCCAACACCTTAACGGATGGATGACTCGCGACAACTTCGTCTATCGGGCACGCGGCGAACATCATGACTCCGCACCCAAGCGTGGGGGGGGCAATGAAAATCGAGTTAAAGTAGGAAATGACGGGCTAACATCGGCCCGGTAAAGGTCTTTTTCAAATAAAACCCGCGCGGTAAGGTCATGATCGGCTGGCCGAATTCGCCGGTGGCTTTGGTTAACGCCCGGCTATTGGCGCCTTTTGGCCGCAGTTGCAGCACTTCACCATGACGGGCGGTAATATGCTCGACTTGCCCCAACACAATAAGATCCATCAGTTCCTCCCAATCGCGGCGCAGCAACTCTTCCTCTCGGGCGCTGGGGCTCCACAGTAGCGGAGTCCCTATGCGTCGCAGGAACAACGGAATCTCGCGTGCGCCTTCCACCGGGATCCAAAGCACCCGTGCTAATTTATACCTTACGTGGCTGGTTTCCCATGTGACGCCGCTATTTCCGGTGAGTGGAGCCACACAGACAAACGTGGTCTCCAATGGTCGTCCGGCACTGTCTACTGGAATGGTTTTTAGCTCTATGCCGATGGCGGCAAAATCCTGCTCCGGTTTACTGCCCGCACTGGCACCCAGGTAACGCTCCAGCAATACGCCAATCCAGCCCTTATCACGCTTGAGGTTGGCGGGCGCCACCAAGCCGGCATGGGTTGCCAATTCGCCCAGACTATACCCCGCCAGAGCACGGGCGCGCGCCAAAAGTTCGGTTTCATCCCCCGGTGGTGTCACAACCGATGAGAGCGTGGGCAGGCTCATGCTGAATTGTCCCCCTGCTGTTTAAATATTAACCTGAAACGGTGAGCTCAAATTGTTTATTGGGGATAAATTTATCCAGGCATAATAATAGCATGATTTCACACCCTTTTTTTTATGATGTTATGACGCGGTTCATCAGGTGACAGTAGGTTGTACACGTGAAGTCGGCAACAATGAACAGGATCTTACACCAGGTTATCCACAGATCTATGGGATAACCTTAATAAATTAGGACTACTGTCTCTATTTACAGCCTTGACGGGGGATGTTTTTACTGTTTTTTCCATATATTGGCATATTTTACAGCATAAATTGTGGATAAAGCCATCGTCGTTTGATTTTTGACCATAATGGCTCCCGATTTATCTTCCCCGAGTTTTGGGCTCGTGGTCGTGGGGACCAGTGGGTCTTTATAATGTTTAAATTGAACGACTTGTTTTAAATGTGAAAAGAAGTTTCCGTCGGGAAAATAAAAGTTTTACCCTTTTAATCCAGTGTTCTGCACACATCTATCCACAGAAAAAGTGAATAAAAACCCCAGGTGCTACATCCGCCTGTGAATAAATGGATGATGCAACCTGCGCCGGGACCTGCACGAGAGGTGCATTCCTGTAAAGCAGTGGTTTACCGTATTGAGTGAGTGTGAAACAATCAGTACATCTTTGCATTTTATGTAATCGAGGTAGTCCGGTGATCGATGATGATGGCTACCGCCCGAATGTTGGTATTGTAATCTGTAATCGTGATGGACAGGTTGTGTGGGCCAGGCGATATGGGCAGCACTCCTGGCAGTTTCCCCAAGGTGGGATAAATGCCGGTGAGACCCCCGAGCAGGCCATGTATCGTGAGCTGTATGAAGAGGTCGGACTGAGTCGTAAAGATGTGCGTATCCTGGCCTCGACCCGCAACTGGTTGCGTTATAAACTGCCAAAACGCTTGGTTCGCTGGGACACTAAACCGGTCTGCATCGGTCAGAAACAAAAATGGTTTCTACTGCAGCTCATGTGTCAGGATGCCGATATCAATATGCTGTGCGGGGGCACCCCTGAGTTTGATGGCTGGCGCTGGGTCAGTTTTTGGTACCCGGTACGCCAGGTGGTTTCCTTTAAGCGAGATGTGTACCGCCGGGTTATGAAAGAGTTTTCGACTATAGTTATGCCGTTGCAGGAAACTTCCGTGCAACGGACTCTCCCTGTATACAGACGCAAGAGGGGTTAAGCCACGCAGAATATGCTCACGCGTTTGCGGGAAATCGTAGAAAAGGTCGCGGCGGCACCGCGCCTGTCGGATACGCTGGAAATATTGGTTAATGAAACCTGTCTGGCGATGGATACCGAAGTCTGTTCGGTGTATTTGGCCGACAACGATCGACGCTGTTATTACCTGATGGCGACGCGAGGCTTAAAAAAGCCGCGTGGTCGTACCGTCACGCTGGCCTTCGATCAAGGCATCGTCGGGTTGGTCGGACGGCTGGCCGAACCGATCAACCTGGCCGATGCGCATAATCATCCGAGCTTCCAATACATTCCGGCGGTAAAAGAGGAGCGTTTTCGCTCGTTCCTGGGGGTACCTATAATCCACCGTCGCCAGTTGCTTGGCGTACTGGTGGTACAGCAACGGGAACACCGCCAGTTCGACGAAAGCGAAGAATCCTTTATGGTGACGCTGGCCACGCAAATGGCCGGCATTCTTTCGCAGTCACAGCTTAACGCGCTGTTCGGTCAATATCGCCAAACGCGCATCCGTGCCTTGGCCGCCGCTCCCGGCGTGGCCATCGCGCAAGGATGGGTTGATAACAGCCAGCCCTCCTTGGATCAGGTGTTTAAAGCTTCCGCTTTAGACAGTGCCCGCGAACGCGAGCGACTGACCTTTGCGTTGGGGGAAGCGGCGGCTGAATTTCGACGTTTCAGCAAACGTTTCAACGCCAGTGCGCAAAAAGACAGCGCGGCAATTTTCGACCTGTATTCCCATTTACTCAATGACGCCAGGCTTAAGCGTGAGCTGTTTGCGGAAATTGACGCCGGTTCCATAGCTGAATGGGCGGTAAAACAGGCTATTGAACAGTTTGCCGAACAGTTTGCCCAGCTCAATGACAGCTACATGCGTGAGCGCTCCGGCGATTTGCGCGCCCTGGGGCAGCGACTGCTGTTCCATCTGGATGACAATGCCCAGGGCGAAACACCGTGGCCTTCCCGTTTTGTGCTGGTGGCCGATGAGTTAAGTGCGACGCTATTGGCCGAGATGCCGTTGGACAAAATGGTGGGTGTGGTGGTCAGGGATGGCGCAGCGAACTCCCATGCCGCCATACTGGTACGGGCCATGGGCGTTCCTACCGTGATGGGCGCGGATATCCAGCCGGTACTGCTTAATCAGCGCTTATTGGTGGTTGATGGTTATCGCGGTGAACTGCTGGTTGACCCGGAACCGGTGCTGGTGCAGGAGTACCAGCGGCTTATCAGCGAGGAAAAACAACTCAGCCGCCTGGCGGAAGACGACGTCGAACAGCCGGCGACCATGAAAGGTGGCGAACGCATCCAGATTATGCTTAATGCCGGACTCAGTGCGGAGCATGAGCAGCGAGCAGGAGACCGCGTAGATGGTGTCGGTCTATACCGTACCGAAATTCCTTTTATGCTACAAAGTGGTTTCCCTTCCGAGGATGAGCAGGTCGCGCAATATCAGGGTATGTTGCAATTGTTTCCGACGAAATCGGTTACCTTGCGCACCCTCGATGTGGGCTCGGATAAGCAGTTGCCTTACATGGCGCCGATCAATGAAGAGAACCCCAGCCTGGGCTGGCGCGGTATTCGCATTACGCTCGATCAGCCGGAAATTTTCCTGATTCAGGTGCGGGCCATGCTGCGCGCCAATGCTGCCACCGGCAATCTCAGCATCCTGCTGCCGATGATCACCAGCGTTGACGAGATCGATGAGGCCAGGCGCCTGATCGATCGTGCCGGCCGTGAAGTGGAGGAGGTGCTGGGTTACGCTCTACCGGCGCTGCGTATTGGCATCATGATCGAAGTGCCTGCCATGGTGTTCATGTTGCCGCTGTTGATCAATCGGGTAGATTTTGTGTCGGTCGGTTCCAATGACCTGACGCAATATCTGCTCGCCGTCGACCGTAGCAATACCCGGGTCGCGGCCCTGTATGACAGTCTGCACCCGGCCATGCTGCAGGTGCTGGTGAAAATCATTAATGACTGCCGTTACCTGGGAATAGAGTGCAGCCTGTGCGGTGAAATGGCCGGCGATCCCATGGGCGCGCTGCTGCTGACCGGCATGGGTTATCGTACGCTGAGCATGAATGGTCGTAGCGTTGCCAGAATCAAATACCTGCTGCGCAACGTCGAACTGACCGACGCTACTGCGCTGGTGGAACGGGTGCTTAGTGCACAAAATGCTATCGATGTCCGCCATCAGGTGGCGGCGTTTCTCGAACGTCGTGGACTTGGTGGCCTGATCCGCGGGGGACGTTAAGGGTAAGCAAGGTAAAAAATCTTACATTATAGACAGGTAATTTTACCGCCATCCGCCGCCATAAATGTGCCGCTATGCTATTATACGCCACCGTCGGACGAACCAAGCCCACTGCATGCCAACGCTTTTTTCGTTTTCGAACAGCCTGCCGCCCCGCCAAATGGACGGGGTGAAAATGACATAAATCGTGGTGATGAATGACAACGAAATATCTGGCCTTTCCTCAGTTTGATCCGGTGATTTTCTCAATAGGTCCGGTTTCGCTCCATTGGTACGGTCTGATGTACCTGGTCGGTTTTATTTTTGCTATGTGGCTGGCAGTGCGCCGTGCCAACCGACCCGGTAGTGGATGGACCAAGGATGAGGTGGAGAACCTGCTGTACGCGGGGTTCCTTGGCGTATTCCTGGGGGGCCGCATCGGTTATGTGCTGTTTTATAACCTGCCGGTATTCCTGGATAACCCACTCTATTTATTTAAGGTATGGGATGGCGGCATGTCATTCCACGGCGGGCTTATCGGTGTCATCATCGTGATGTTCTGGTTTGCCTATCGTACCAAACGCCATTTTTTCCAAGTGGCGGATTTTATCGCCCCCATGATCCCCTTTGGCCTGGGTGCCGGGCGGTTAGGTAATTTTATCAATGGCGAACTGTGGGGCCGCGTGACGACCGATACCCCTTGGGCCATGCTGTTCCCAGGCTCACGTGCCGAGGATCTGGCGTTGTTACCTGGGCATCCCCAGTGGCAGGCGCTGTTTAATCAATACGGCATGTTGCCGCGCCACCCCTCGCAGATTTATGAACTGCTGCTCGAAGGGGTGTTGCTGTTTATCATCCTGAATGTTTTTATCCGCAAGTCACGTCCATTGGGCAGCGTATCGGGCCTGTTTCTGATGGCTTATGGCAGCTTTCGTTTTATCGTGGAGTTTTTCCGCCAGCCTGATGCTCAGCTCGGTCTGTTCGACAATGCGATCAGCATGGGGCAAATTCTCTCTCTACCGATGATTATCGCCGGTGTGATTATGTTTATCTGGGCCTATCGTCGGCGCCCACAGCAACTACCGTCCTGAGGTTACATGAAACAGTATTTGGATCTGATGCGCCTGGTGCGTAATGAAGGTACACCAAAAGCGGACCGCACTGGTACCGGTACCTTGTCGATTTTCGGCCACCAGATGCGTTTTGATTTACGCCAGGGGTTCCCGCTGGTTACCACCAAACGCTGCCATTTGCGCTCGATAATCTATGAACTGCTGTGGTTTTTGAACGGTGATACCAATGTGGACTATCTGCACGAACATAACGTCTCCATTTGGGACGAATGGGCGGATGAGCAAGGCAATCTTGGACCAGTCTACGGAAAGCAGTGGCGCGCCTGGGGTGCCGCGGATGGACGTAATATTGACCAGTTGAGCCGGGTCATTGAACAACTGCGCCGAGACCCCGATTCCCGACGTATCATTGTGTCCGCGTGGAATGTGGGTGAACTGGATCAGATGGCGCTGTCTCCTTGCCACGCGCTGTTCCAATTCTACGTTGCCGACGGCACACTTTCTTGCCAATTATACCAACGGTCATGCGACGTTTTTCTCGGCCTGCCGTTTAACATTGCCAGTTATGCATTGCTGATGCATATGGTGGCGCAACAGTGCGATCTGCGGGTCGGTGATTTTATCTGGACCGGTGGTGATACCCACTTGTACAGCAATCATCTGGAACAGGCTGACCTGCAACTGGGCCGCGCACCGCGCGCGCTGCCAACCTTGGTGATCAAACGTAAACCGGCGTCGCTGTTTGAGTATCGGTTCGACGATTTTGATATCCAAGGCTATGATCCACTGCCACCGATAAAAGCACCAATAGCTATCTAGGTCCTGGTGCGCGGCAAGGCGGGGGCGCATATTTTCGCTTGCTTGCTTAACGCGGCTCACCGCAGGGCGGTGATAACCGGGTCTATGGGCCCGGTTATCACCAACTGAATTTGCCTGACGCCACGCATTTTTTCTCCCCGTTTGCACCTTCTCCTTTTATCTTCCGCGTGGCTCTCGCAGTTTATGTGCGCGAGAGTCGCGCCCCGAATGCGTAGCCATTACCCTGCCGGACATGAAAATACATGGTCAACAGGGGTATACCCTGATCGAAATGTTGTTGGTATTGATGCTCACAGCGATGGTAGCCCTGTCCGGTGGTCATGCCTGTCATCGTTATCGGCAACATGCCCAACTGGAACAGGCCACAACGCAAATCACGGATTTTTTGTTGCGTTGGCAACTGGCTGCCAGCCGGGGCAATCACAGTTGCCAGCTAAGCGTAACGCGGGGCGGCAACTGGTCCATTACCGCGTACCTCATGCCTGCCGCTGGGATGCCACCGGTACTGCTGGGTCGGCTGGACAGCCCGTCTGACGATATCCGTCTTGATTTTAGCCAATTCGACTACCTTACTTTGGCCGGCACGCGTAATACCGCCACCGCGGGTCATTTGACGGTTTGCAACGCTGCCGGTCGGCTCAAAATTATTCTGTCAGGCAAAGGCCGTGTGCGGATCTGCAGTGAACGGGGCCGGTGGCCCGGGGTGGCGTCATGTTAAAAAACGGACAGGCGGGGTTCAGTCTGGTGGAGACCCTCTGCGCACTGGCGATAGTGAGTATGCTGGTGCTGGGCAGCTTACGGATATTACCCTGGTTATACCGTCAGGCCCATGTGGCCTTACAGCGAACCCAGCTGGTGTGGCAGATGGAACACAGTCTGTTGAGCATCGAAAAAGATGTGCGCCGCGCCGGTTTTTGTTCACCACCATGTCGGAGCGGGCCGGTACAGCATGGCCAACATCGGGGGGAAGCGCTACATTCTTGTCTGATCCTCCACTACGCCTATTATCCAGCCGATAGCCGACGCAGCCTGGTGAATGACACGTTTGGCTATCGGTTGCATCGGGGTGCTATGGAAACTCAACGCGGCGTGCGCCACTGCAACGAACCTGGATGGGCAAAGATGCATGACTCCCGACGGTGGGTGGTGAAACAGTTTCGCTGTGATCCCCTAGGAAATGGTGCATGGCGGGTGATTCTGGCTGGAGAGGCTAAAGATAACCCCACCATTCATTATTGCACTCAGCGCATTTTTGTTGGACGCAACGGATGAGCAGCGATACGCAGCAAGGCAGCAGCACGCTGGCGGCGCTGGTGGCCGTACTATTGCTCGGTCTGGCCGTGTTAACGGCATGGCAACGGCGGATTGAGGTCTCTTTAACCTTGATTCAGGACCAGGCGCGTTATATGACCGCGTTTCATCAAGCGGAATCGGCGTTGTCCTGGGGTTTACGTCAGTCCTGGCAGGGCAGACTGGAACAGTGCCTGCAACCCCCGGGCGAAGGGTTTCGTGCGTGTCTGCAGGTGAGTACGGTGTCGGAACGTTGGATCTTGCGTGGTGAGAGCGCGACTGTTCCTGGTTTGCCGGCACCGTTATGCCTTTACCGGCTGGTGAGCGGACGTCCGTTGAGCACTCTAGCGCGCGGCAGGGGTGATCCGCCTTCCGGTTCACCGTTGGCACTCGGTGCGTATTATGCTCTGGTTCCTTTACCCGGGGGGTGGTTGGACTATCCACCCGGATAAGGGGCGCAAAAGGAGGATAACATGGATGAGGAATGGCGATGCGAGAGACAAACGATCAGCGAGGGTTGGCTATGCCGGAGGCCATGATGGCCGTACTGCTGTTTTCGGTGGTGGCATTATCGACACTGCACTATTTGCAAAACCTGCAACATCACCAGGAAGACCAACGCCAATTCCGCCTGGCGCTGGATATCGCCCATCAGTCGCTGGAATGTTACCCTTGGCCCGGGCTGGCGGCCAGTATAGCCCTTCCCGCAGGTTGGCAGCTTGCGTTAATCGAACGACCGCGGGCTCAGGAATGTGCCCGGGTGAGCGCCCAGGTTCACACTGCCGGCGGTCGGCGGGTGACGCTTAACCGGTGGTTTTGTCGTGTAGCCCATTGCGCCGAGCGCAAAAAGACACCGAACCGGAACCGGGAAGATGATCGCTTGTTTTCAGCGCCAATCCCGCTAGAGTGTCGGCATAACGCAAACCCGTCGCGGTTGCCGGGCCGACAGTTGTCACGATAACGCGCACGTAAGACAAGGGGGGGGAATGTTTACCGTTTATCACTCAAACCAGCTGGATCTGCTTAAGGCGCTGGCCGCCGCCCTGATAGAAGGACGGCCACTGCGCGATCCCTTCCAGCCGGAAGTGATCCTGGTGCAAAGTACCGGCATGGCACAATGGATGCAGATGGAGTTGGCGTCGCGGTTCGGCATAGCTGCCAATATCGAATTTCCTTTGCCGGCCAGTTTTATTTGGCAGATGTTTACGCGTGTATTGCCGGATATTCCAGTTGAGAGTGCCTTTTCCAAGGATGCCATGACCTGGAAACTGATGACGCTGCTGCCGGGATTATGTGATAAGCCCGGTTTTGAGGCCATTAACCAGTATTTGCATGAGGATGATGACCAGCGTAAATGTTTTCAGTTTGCCGCCCGGGTGGCCGACCTGTTTGATCAGTATCTGGTGTTTCGGCCGGACTGGCTGGACAGCTGGCAACGGGGAGAACGACTGGATGGACTGGGGGCTGCGCAGGACTGGCAGGCGCCGCTGTGGCTTGAACTGGTTTCCTTTACCGAACAGGCGGGGCAATCACCTTGGCATCGGGCCAATCTTTACCAGCGTTTTATTCAGGCTCTGGAGAGTGCGCAGGTGTGTCCACCCGGCTTGCCAGAACGGGTTTTTATCTGTGGTATTTCCGCCTTGCCGCCCACCTACATGCAGGCATTGCAGGCACTTGGCCGGCATATTGACGTCCATTTACTGTTTACCAACCCCTGCCGCTACTACTGGGGTGATATCAGGGATTATGCCTTTCTGGCTAAATTACAAAACCGTAAACGCAGCCGGTATTTAGCGCCGGGTGAGCACGAACTCTTTCGCCATACGCAAGACGCTGCTGCGCTGTTTAATGACGATGGCGAACAGCAAATAGGTAACCCCCTGCTGGCCTCTTGGGGAAAACTTGGCCGCGATAACCTGTTTTTGTTGGCCCAATTGGATGACGCGCGTGAAGTGGACGCGTTTGTGGACCCCGGCAATGATACCCTGCTGGCGGCCTTGCAACGGGATATCTTGGAACTGGAGGACCACTCGGTGGTCGGCATCAGTCGCGAGACCCTCGAAAACAGTCGGGCAAAACGCACACTGCAACCCCTGGATCGCTCGCTCAGCGTGCAGGTTTGCCATAGTCCGCAGCGCGAGGTCGAGGTGCTGCACGATAGACTACTGGCGATGATGTGCGAGGATGCCACCCTGGCTCCTCGGGATATTATCGTCATGGTGGCGGATATCGATCGTTATACACCTGCGATCCAGGCGGTTTTCGGTCACGTCGGCGCAGGGCGTTATCTGCCGTTTGCCATTTCCGACCGGCGGGCGCGGCATATCCATCCCGTACTGCCGGCGTTTCTGGCGCTGCTGGAACTCCCGCAAAGCCGTTTTGCCGCTGAACAGGTACTCACCTTACTCGAAGTGCCGGCGGTAGCAGCTCGTTTCTCCATTGATGAGGCCGGTCAGAAACTGCTCAGGCAATGGGTGGCTGAATCCGGCGTTCGTTGGGGGCTCGATGATGATAATATTCGTGAGCTGATGCTGCCCGCGACCGGACAGCATACCTGGCGCTTCGGCCTGACCCGTATGCTGCTGGGGTACGCCATGGATAGCCAAAGCGGAGATTGGCAGGGGATTTTGCCTTATGATGAGTCCAGCGGACTGATTGCCGGACTGGTGGGTAATCTTGCGGAGCTATTGGCGCAGCTGGCGCGTTGGCGCGATATTCTGCGCGAACCACGGGTACTGGTCGATTGGTTGCCTTGCTGCCAGCAACTGGTGGCAGACTTTTTCCTGCCGGACGGCGAGGCTGAAACCGCGTTGGTTTTGCTGGAGAATCACTGGCAGCAAATTGTACAGTTTGGCCTGCAGGCATCGTTTGATCGACCGGTGTCGGTACGGTTGCTGCATGATGAGCTGTCCACGAGATTGGATCAACAACGGATCAGCCAGCGATTTTTAGCCGGTACCATTAACTTTTGTACACTGATGCCTATGCGTTCAATTCCTTTTAAGGTGGTTTGCCTACTGGGTATGAATGATGGGGTTTATCCACGTTCTCTACCGCCGATGGGTTTTGACCTGATGGCGCAACAGGCCAGACGCGGTGATCGCAGTCGACGCGATGACGATCGATATTTATTTCTTGAGGCACTGCTTTCAGCGCAGCAGCGGTTTTACATCAGTTTTATTGGTCGTTCAATCCAGGACAATACCCTGCGTTATCCCTCGGTCTTGGTCAGTGAATTAACCGAGTATATTGCTCAAAGCTTTCATCTGCCCGGCGATGAGGACTTGGATGTCGATACCAGCGCCGCCAGAATGAATGACCATTTATACCAATGGCATACCCGGATGCCCTTTGCGGAGGAAAATTTTATCGCGGGGGCTGAGCAGCAAAGCTTTGCTGCTCAATGGCTACCCGCCGCCAGCGCCAGTGGCAAACCGCATCCTGTTTTTACTCAGACACTGGTGGCGCCAGCCTTGACCACGCTGGCGTTCGATACCTTGCGGCGTTTTTACGCCCATCCGGTGCGCGCCTATTTTCAACAGCGGCTGGGGGTTTATTTTCAATTGGAAGAGACGGAATTGGCCGACGAGGAGCCGTTTGTCATCGAGGGCCTGACGCGGTATCAGCTCAATGACCGGCTGCTCAATACCTTGATCGACGGTGAAGACCCCGATCGACTCTACCGTAATATGCGCGCGGCGGGATCGTTACCCTTTGGGGCGTTCGGTGAGATCTACTGGGCCACACAACGCAATGAACTGACGCAATTGGCCGATCAGGTGCGTGCGCAGCGCCGACAAGATACCCAAAGTATGGAAGTCAGTCTGGATCTCGGCACGATCGAACTCAGTGGCTGGCTGAACCGGGTTCAGGATGACGGCCTGCTGCGTTGGCGCCCAGGGATATTATCCATGAAAGATGGCTTGTCGCTGTGGCTGGAACATCTGGCGTGGTGTGCCATGGGCGGCCAAGGTGAAAGCCGGATGTTCGGGACCAAGGGCGAATGGCGTTTTGCTCCCATGGCGGCGGCACAGGCAAAAACCCTGCTGCAAACGCTGGTCTCGGGTTATTGCCAAGGCCTGAGTATCCCCTTGTTATTGTTAAATCGCGCCGGGGGGGCGTGGTTAGGCCAGAGTGTTGATCGCCACACCGGTGCCATTAACTGGGACGAGACCTGCCAGCGGCAGGCGTGTGATAAGCTGGTGCAGGCTTGGCAGGGGGACGGTTTTACCCCCGGTGAAGGACAAGATCCCTATTTGCAGCGTATTATGCGTCAATTGGATGAGCCGCGGATCCAGGAAATTATCCAGGCCGCGCAAACGTATCTGCTGGCGCCGTTTTGCAGCAATCTCGCGCAAACGGAAAAACCTCAGCGGCCCAAAAAATAGGTGTTACCAGCGCGAATACTGCCATGATGGCATATTGGGTTCTATCCATTGGATATCGGATTGATAGTGATGTGGTCAACGCTGACCGTTGGTATTGTTTTCGGAGAGTGGCATGCGAAGATGGGTTGTTGGGTTAATAAGCTGCACGTTGTTGGTTTTTTTTGCTGTGGCACCGGTGGTGGCTGCGCCAGGTTGGCAACCTCTCAAGGAAACTATCCGAAAAAGTAGTCAGGACCTGAGGCAATATCAGGCCATCCGGTTGGCGAATGACATGACAGTGCTGCTGGTCAGCGATCCCCAGGCGGTAAAATCACTTTCCGCCATCGCGGTTCCGGTAGGATCTCTTGAAAATCCGGATAATCAATTGGGATTGGCCCATTACCTGGAACATATGATCCTGATGGGTTCAACACATTACCCGCAACCGGGAAATCTGGACGAATTTCTGAAAAAGCACGGCGGCGACCATAACGCCAGCACCGCATCTTACCGCACGGCATTTTACCTTGAGGTGGAAAATGACGCTTTATTACCGGCGATCGACCGGCTGGCGGATGCGATCGCCAGCCCATTACTCGATCCAGGATACGCCGATAAGGAGCGCCATGCGGTCAATGCCGAACTCACCATGGCCCGGGCCAACGACAGTTTACGCATGGCGCAGATTCGTGCCGAAACCATCAATCCAGCTCATCCCGGTGCCCGTTTTTCGGGCGGTAATCTAGACACGCTACGCGATAAGCCCGGCAGCAATTTGCATCAGGCGTTAACCGCATTTTACCATCGCTACTACTCAGCCAATCTGATGGTGGCGGTCATTTATAGTAATCAGCCGCTGCCCCGGCTGGCGCAGATAGCGGCGCAGACCTATGGCCGTGTCGCCAACCATAACGCCAGCGTGCCTGACATTACCGTGCCGGTAGTGACACGTAAGCAGACCGGTATTCTGATTCATTATCAGCCGGTACAACCGCAAAAGACGTTGCGAGTCGAGTTTCCCATCGCCAATAACAGCAAGGCTTTTCGTAGCAAAACCGACACCTATATCAGTTATCTGATCAGTAATCGCAGTACCAATACCCTCGCGGACTGGCTGCAAAAACAGGGCCTGGCCGACGCTATTGACGCTGGTGCTGATCCAATGATCGATCGCAACGGTGGGGTGTTTGCCATCGCCGTCTCGTTAAGTGATAAAGGCTTTAGACAACGGGATGAGGTGGTGGCGGCCATTTTCAGTTATTTGAAAGAGTTGCGTGAAAAGGGGATACAACAGCAGTATTTTGATGAAATCGCCCATGTGTTGGATCAGGATTTTCGCTATCCGGTGATCACCCGCAACATGGACTATATCGAATGGCTGGTGGACGCCATGCTGAGGGTGCCGGTGGCACATGTGCTTGATGCTTCGTATCTGGCCGATCGTTACGACCCGCAGGCGATAGCCGCCCGCTTGGACAGCATGACGCCGGAAAATGCCCGTGTTTGGTTTGTCAGCCCCGACGAACCTCATGACAAAACCGCCTATTTTGTTAACGCGCCTTATCAGGTCGAGGCCATAACGCCGGAGCGCCTGGCGCTATGGCAACGGACCCAGGGGCAAATAGACTTGTCGCTGCCGGCGCTTAACCCCTATATTGCCAATGACTTTTCTTTGATTAAGCCGCAGAGCGCGCTCACACATCCGCAACTGATTATTGATGAGCCCGGTTTGCGGTTGCGTTATATGCCAAGCCGGTATTTCGCCGATGAACCCCGGGCGGATATCACCCTTAATTTTCGCAATCCCACTATCATGTCCAACGCCCGTGATCAGGTGCTTTACGCCATGATTGATTACATCGCCGGGCAGGATCTGGCCGAATTGAGCAATCAGGCCTATGTGGGCGGCATCAGTTTTTCCAGCTATGAAAACGATGGTTTGACCATCAAAGCCACCGGCTATACCCAGCGCCTGACGCCATTGGTGTTGAGCCTGGTCAATCGTTATGTGAGTTTTACCCCCACCGCAGATCAATTGACCCAGGCGAAAAGCTGGTATCTTGAGCAGCTTAACGGTACGGAAAAAGAAAAACCCTATGCCCAGGCGATGATTCCCTCAAAAGTGTTGTCGACGCTACCCTATGTGGAACGAGATACACGCCGGGCGGTGATAAACGACATTAGGTTACAGGATTTAATCGACTATCGTAATAACATGTTCAGGTCCGCATCCCTGGATATGCTGGTAGTGGGCAACCTGACTGCACCGCAGGCGACAGCCCTGGCCGCTGAGCTGAAAAAGCAGATCGGCTGGATGGGTACCGGGTGGCCACGTTCAAGCCAAGTACAAATCCGGCAAGCGCAGCGGGCCATCATCCAAAAAATCGGCGGCAGTACCGATTCAGCCCTGGCCGCAGTGTATGTGCCAACCGGTTACGACCGGGTGCAGGGTACCGCCTACAGCTATTTATTGTCGCAAATCATCGAGTCTTGGTTTTACCAGCAATTGCGCACCCGTGAGCAACTGGGATACGCGATCTTCAGCCTGCCAGTCTGTGTCGGGGAGCAGGGTGGCATCGGGTTTGTGTTGCAAAGCGGTACCCGCCAGCCGGCCTATCTTTATCAGCGCTACCAGGCCTTTTTCGACCAGGTTGAGCCGCGGTTACGTGCCTTGCCGCCGGCGGATTTCGAGCAATATAAACAAGGTATTATCAGCCAATTGTTACAGCAGCCCCAGACGTTAGGCGCAGAGGTAGACCGATATACCGATGAGATCGAGCACGACAATCCACAATTTGATACCCGTGATAAGCTCATTGCTCAACTGCACCAGATCACGTTGCCGCAACTGGCGGACTTTTTTCATCAGGCGGTGATTGAACCCAACGGGTTGGCGCTGTTATCGCAGATCGGTGTGAAGGGCCACGACCAAACCCAGTACGCTGCCCCGTCAGGTTGGGTCATCTATCCCAACGCCTCTGCGTTGCAGAAAACCTTGCCTGAGCTTACTCACCAGTAGAGGGATCAACGACTTTTGACCACGCACATTCTTGACCCGCTTACTTTGCCGCTACATGGGGCAAGCCTGATTGAAGCCTCGGCGGGCACCGGCAAAACCTATACCCTGGCCGCGCTGTATTTGCGTTTGCTGCTAGGGTTGGGCCAGCAGGCGGCGTATCCTCGTGCGCTAAGCGTCGAGGAGATACTGGTGGTCACTTTTACCGAAGCGGCCACTGACGAGTTGCGTGGGCGGATTCGGCAGAATATTCACCGCCTGCGGCTGGCCTGCGTACGCCGCAGCAGTGACGATCCGTTATTGCGCGATCTGTTGCAGCAGATCCCTGATTGTTTGCTTGCCGCCCGCCAGCTATTGGCCGCCGAACGGCAAATGGATAATGCGGCGATATACACCATCCACGGTTTTTGCCAACGAATGCTCAGCCAACACACCGTAGAATCCGGCATGATGTTCCAGCAAACGCTGGTGGAAGACGAGACGGCGCTGCGACGTCAGGTCTGTGCCGATTTTTGGCGTCGCCATTGTTATCCCCTGCCTTACGCCATCGCGCGGGTGGTCAATAAAGACTGGGACGGCCCCGAAAAACTGTTGGCGGAGTTATTGCCTTACATACAGGGCGAAGCACCGGTGGTGCGCAACCCACCGGATAAAACCGAATCCATTCACCAGCGCCATCAACGGATTGTCGCCGGGATTGATACTGTAAAGCAGCAGTGGCTGGCAGCGGCGGGGCAACTGTTGGACCTGATTAGCGGCTCTGGCGTTGATAAACGATCTTATAGCAGCAAAAACCTGCCTTTGTGGCTGGATAAAATCTCGGCCTGGGCCGCCATCACCACCGAAGATTATGAACTTCCCAAAGAACTCGAACGATTTCGTCAGTCGGTACTGACAGCCAAAACCCTCAAAGGCATAACACCGACACACCCGTTATTTGAGGCACTCGATCGGTTTTTTGATCACCGGTTGACCCTGCGCGAGCTGATATTCGTGCTGGCCCTGGATGAGATACGTCAGGCGCTGGAACAGGAAAAGCAGCGACGCGGCGAAATGGGGTTTGACGATCTGCTCAGCCATTTTGATCGGGCGTTACTCGGCCCTGGCGGTGAGGCACTGGCCCAATGGGTACGCGAGCACTATCCCGTGGCGATGATTGATGAATTTCAGGATACCGACCCGCAGCAATACCGCATTTTTCGCGCATTGTACGGTGACCAGCCGGACTGTGGCTTAGTGTTGATCGGTGATCCGAAACAGGCGATTTACGCATTTCGCGGCGCGGATATTTTTACCTATATGCGCGCCAGAGATGAAGTTAGCGCCCACTATAGCCTTGATACCAACTGGCGCTCATCTCCCGCCATGGTGGGCGCGGTCAATCGGTTGTTCCAGTCCGTGCCGCAGCCGTTTATCTTTGGGCAAATTCCCTTTTTACCGGTCTGCGCCGCTGGGCGTAATGCCGGATTAGCGCTGGAGGTCAGCCAGCAGATCCAACCGGCTATGACGTTTTGGTTGCAGCCCGGCGATGGGGTTGGCGTAAGCGAGTACCAACAAAGTATGGCTCGCCAGTGCGCCGTCAGTATTAACAATCTGCTGGCCGCCAGCCAACAGGGGCAAGCTTGGCTTACCGGTCTCGGGGAGCGCTCGCCTTTGCAGGCTTCGGATATTACCGTGCTGGTGCGTAACCGTCATGAAGCGACCTTGATTCGCGATGCGCTCAGTGCGTTATCGATTCCTGCGGTATACCTTTCAAATCGTGACAGTGTCTATGAAACGCCGGAAGCGCGTGAGTTGCTCTGGTTGTTACAGGCAATATTGATCCCCGACCGTGACAATGCCCTACGCTGTGCACTGGCAACCAGCCTCATGGGATTGGACTCTCAGGAAATTGACAGTACCAACAACGATGAGCTGGCCTGGGATGCACTGGTGGATGAATTTGCTGCCTACCGCCAGTTATGGCAACAGCGAGGTGTGTTACCCATGCTGAGCCAATTAATGAAACGGCATCACATGGCAGAAAATCTACTGGCAAGCGACAGCGGCGAGCGTCGATTAACCGACCTGTTGCACCTGGCCGAACTGTTGCAAGAGGCCTCTGGGCAGTTGGATAACGAACATGCACTGGTACGTTGGCTGGCGTTGCAGATAGAACTGCCGGATACCCATGCGGATAACCAGCAGTTGCGGTTGGAAAGCGACCGACTGTTGGTCCGTATCACCACGGTGCATAAATCGAAGGGACTTGAGTTCCCAGTGGTTTTTTTGCCGTTTATGGCGGATTTTCGAGCGCAAAAACGCCCGTTGTTCCACGACAGACAAGACTATAACGCCTGGCTCGATCTCTCGGCTTCCGCCGATAGCCTGGTGTTGGCGGAAGAGGAGCGTTTGGCGGAGGATTTGCGTTTGTTGTACGTCGCGTTAACCCGATCCATTTATCACTGCGCTATTGGCATCGCGCCGCTGTTTCGTGGCAATCGCGCCAAATCCGGTGATACTGATCTGCACTTAAGCGCCCTGGGTTATTTGATTCAACAGGGAAAATCCGGGGATGCCGCCTATTTGCAAAACCAGCTTGAGGCGCTGGTTGGGGAGAACATCGCGTTAGTTCCCCTTGGCCAGCCGGAGGTGCTACCGCGCCAGCCCGATTCGGACGATCGGCGGCGGCTGGCCGCACGCCATTTCCCCTCGCGCGCCCAGGATAACTGGCGCGTCACCAGCTATTCCGGTCTGCAGCAGCATGCTGGCTCAACGCCGTTGATGGATTTTCAACCCAAGTTGGACACCGACGCGGCCGGTGAACGCCAGGAAGACACGGACATCGCGCTCAATCCCCACACCTTTGCTCGCGGCGCCTCGCCGGGCACTTTTTTGCATGCGTTGTTTGAAACACTGGATTTTACCCAGCCGGTGGATGAAGTCTGGTTAAACGAACAATTATTACGCCACGCTATCGATGGCATCTGGCAGCCGGTGCTTTTGCACTGGATAACACGGGTACTGCATGCGCCCTTGAGCACGCAGGGTGTCATGCTGGCGGATATCAGTGCATCGGACAAACAGGTGGAACTGCAGTTCTACTTGCCAATTCAAGCCACAGTCACCGCCGAACGTCTGGATCATCTGTGTAAAACGTATGACCCACTGTCGGCCTGTTGCCCACCGCTGGATTTTCCTCAGGTGCGGGGTATGTTGAAGGGATTTATCGACCTGGTCTTTCGCTGGCACGGTCGTTATTACCTGCTGGATTATAAATCCAACTGGCTTGGCGAGGACAATGCCGCCTATACGCCTGAGGCTATGGCCCAGGCGATGGTGGAACATCGTTATGATTTGCAGTATCAATTATACACACTGGCGTTGCATCGCTATTTGCGCCATCGTCTGCTTGATTACGACTATCAACGGGACTTTGGCGGCGTGTTTTATCTGTTCTTACGCGGGGTTGCGGCGGATAACCCTGGCAACGGAGTGTTTTATTGCCGTCCCGAACCCGTTCTGATCGAACAACTCGATACCCTGTTCAGCGGTGAGACCGCCAACAACACTGAGGAAAAGTCCCGCTGATGGAGCAACTTTTAGCCCAGGCCCAACAACTGCGCCTTTTGCGCCCACTGGATACCCAGTTTGCCCGTATGCTGGCGCTGCCGAATGAGCCGGCCTTAATGCTGGCCTGTGCATGCCTAAGCGCTGACGCCGGTGCTGGGCATGTTTGTCTGCCGGTGGAGATGCTCACCCGAGACGGATTGTTTAACGGACGGCATCCGCAACTGGCTGAGACGGCCTGGTCGCTGGCCGGCAAGCTTTCAACTGACCAATGGCTATCGAGCCTGCTTTCGTCGGCAGCGGTGAGCGATGGTTCCCGGCCCACGCCGTTGGTGCTGGATAAGCAGCGTTTATATTTGCAACGCATGTGGCAAAACGAGAGCCGGGTGGCTGGGTTCTTTAATGCGATTCACCCCGAGCCGGTCGCGGATGAATCGGCGATTGAGGCGGTATTAAACCGTTTTTTTCCCCCGTCCGGGAATGAGGTGGATTGGCAAAAAGTGGCGGCGGCGGTGGCAATCACCCATCCAGTGGCCGTCGTGTCCGGTGGCCCGGGTACCGGCAAAACCACCACGGTAGCTAAAATGTTGGCTGCCATGCTGGTGCTGGCAGCAGGACAACGATTACGTGTTCAGTTGGCGGCGCCTACGGGAAAAGCAGCAGCCCGGCTGAGCGAATCCTTGGGAACGGCATTGCAAAGCCTTGCGCTTAACGACGATCAGCGCCGGCTGTTTCCCCGCGAAGCCGTCACCCTGCATCGGTTGTTGGGGGCTCAGCCCAATAGTCAGCGAATGCGTTACCACCAAGGCAACCCGCTGCATGTCGATATTTTGATCGTTGACGAGGCGTCAATGGTCGATTTGCCAATGATGGCAAATCTTATCGCCGCGCTGCCGCCGCAGGCAAAAGTGGTATTTTTGGGCGATCGCTGCCAATTGGCCTCCGTGGAAGCCGGGGCGGTATTAGGTGATATCTGTTGCTGCGCCGAGCAAGGATATAGCCCGGCGCGTAACCGCCAACTGCGACGGTTGACTGGCTGTGACCTGCCGGCCGGCGGAACCACCCCAGGACCTACGGCGGGGGATAGCCTGTGCTTATTGCGCAAAAGTTACCGCTTTGACGATCGCTCCGGCATCGGCCGGTTGGCCAACACAGTCAACACCGGTGACAGCCGCGGGGCGTTGGCCATGCTGAATGCGGGTCAAGATCCTGATGTGGTTTATGCGCCGATGCGCGATGCTGCTGATTATCCCCGTCTGCTTGAGGGGTGCCTGGCGGGCTATAGAGATTATTTGTCCCAGGTCAGGGCGGGGGAGAGTGCCAGTGTGATTCTGAGTGCGTTTAACCACTATCGCCTGTTGTGCGCCCTGCGTGAAGGACCTTTTGGGGTGGCGGGGCTCAATTTGCGTATTGAGCAGACCCTGTCCCATGCTGGCCTTATCACCCGTTCAACCGACAGTGCTGCCAGAGGATACGCCGGACGGCCGGTAATGATTACCCGCAATGCACCTTCACTCGGGCTTTATAATGGCGATATTGGTATTATGCTTAACACCCCATCGGGTGAGCTAAGGGTCCATTTCCCCCTGCCGGACGGGACGATCAAGGCGGTTCCTCTGAGCCGCCTGCCGGAGCATGAAACCGCCTTCGCCATGACGGTGCATAAAGCACAGGGCTCGGAATTCACCCATACGTCGCTGGTGCTACCCAATCAACACCTGCCGGTATTAACCCGAGAACTGCTCTATACAGCGATCACCCGGGCGCGGGAGCGGCTGTCGGTCTATGCCAATGATGATGTTGTGCATCGGGCTATTGCCACTCCCACCCAAAGGCGCAGCGGCCTCATCGACCGATTGATCGTTGCATCGGCCGGTTGAGTGTTATTGGCCGGTCAAATCCGCTACCAGTATCTTTGAGCGGCGATGATAATTATACAACGCCTGCTTCTGCTGGGGCAGTACCTCCACCTCAGCGGGCATAAAACCACGCTCTTGGAACCAGTGAATGCTGCGCGTGGTCAGCACGAACAATTTTTTTAATCCCATCTGTCGTGCTTGCTGGGTAACCTGCAGCAACAGCGTCTCTCCGCGCGATGAGCTGCGGTAGTCAGGATGTACCGCCACGCAGGCCATCTCGCCCAGACCGTCTTCCGGGAAGGGATAAAGCGCGGCACAAGCAATGGTCAGGTTATCCCGTTCTATAATGGTGAACTTATCGATCTCCATTTCCAATTGTTCTCGCGAGCGGCGCACTAAAATACCCTGTTGTTCCAAAGGACGGATTAATTCGAGGATGCCGCCGATATCGTTAATGGTCGCCCGGCGCACCTGTTCTGCGCTTTCCATGACGATTTGCGTACCGATACCTTCGCGGGAGAACAACTCTTGTACCAATGAACCATCATCCTGGTAGCTGATCAGATGACAGCGCCTGACGCCGCGCCGGCAGGCTTTGACTGCGCCACGCAGAAAACGCACGGTGCCGGACTGATAATCGCCCTGTTTTTCCAGCGCGTCGATGCGTAACTGGGCATCATTGGGAAACAACTCCGAAATAATCTCCCCGTTATCGTCAAATACTCCCTGCGATGAGCAGAAACCAATGATTTTTTCCGCTTTAAGTTTTATGGCTAACTGAGTGGCCACTTCCTCTGAGGTCAGGTTAAAACTTTCACCGGTTACCGACACCGCCACCGGGCCGAGCAGAACAATGGCGTTGCTGTCGAGCTGGCGATGGATCGCGTCGTCATCAATGCGGCGAATCCGTCCACTGTGACAATAGTCCACACCGTCGTCCACGCCCAAAGGTTGGGCAATAATAAAGTTACCGCTAACCACATTAATATGCGCTCCTTGCAAAGGCGTATTATTCAGGCTCATCGACAGGCGAGCGGTAATGTCCAGTTGCAGCAGGCCTGCCGCTTGTTTCACTAATTCCAGCGTCGGCGCGTCGGTCACACGGGTGTTTTTATGGTAGATGGGCTCGAGGTGATGCACCGCCAGGTTGGCATCAATTTGCGGCCGAGCACCGTAGACCAGCACCAACCTGATGCCCAAGCTATGAAGCAGGCCGATATCATTAACGATGTTGGCAAAATTATCATGTGCGATGGCTTCTCCACCTAACATGATGATAAATGTTTTGCCTCGATGGGCATTAATATAGGGAACTGAGTGACGAAAGCCTTGGACCAGTTCAGTACTACGTTCCTTCACGGCAAATCCTCTGTGAATGATTATTCTGATTTTGTGTATTTTTATTCTTTTAGTAGTCTGATGGCAAGTGGCAATTATTGCCATTTTTTTATGGTAACGAATCAAAAATAAACCTCGGACTATGCGCCTATCCTACTCTTGGACGCTACGGGCCGCGAGGCGTCGAATCTCCAGGTGTTTACTCAGGCAAATGAAGCCAGTGCTTAGCCTGGTCTATTCTATTCTTATGGGCAACTTTTATTGGGCAACTGTTCTTGGATAACTGTTCTTGGGTGACTTTTCTTGGGTAACCAAGGGGGAGGGGATCGCGGGACATTGCCAGATGACAGGCATAAAAAAACCCACTAATGTGGGTTGATTGCTGCGGTTTAATCATTACGTAAAATAAACCGTTAAAAGAAGTGGTTGCGGGGGCCGGATTTGAACCGACGACCTTCGGGTTATGAGCCCGACGAGCTACCAGGCTGCTCCACCCCGCGTCCGATATACTACACCTGTGAGCAGTCAGATGCTTACTTCTTTCACTATTTCTTTTTTACTGTTTTTTCTTGCTATTCGCTCAACGTGCTGCGAATGCTTAATTGGTTGCGGGGGCCGGATTTGAACCGACGACCTTCGGGTTATGAGCCCGACGAGCTACCAGACTGCTCCACCCCGCGTCCGTGGAAGCGCACTATACTCTGGACAGCTTTTGATGCAACCCCTTTTTGCGATTAATCGTCCACTATGATGATTTTTCTTTAAAAAGATGCCATTCCGTTTGTTTTGTAGCCAACTTTCCCGTTCAATTTACAATAATGCATTTATCTATTGATCGGCCTTTGCTATCGTTCGCTGCTTATACGTAAGCATATGGAACTGGCATGAGAACGCTATGAACAAACATTGGGTACACTATCTTTTCATCGGTCTGGTTTTTGCTATCTTGGCCGGTTGTTCGTCTCGCCCCACCGATCGCGGGCAGCAATATAAAGATGGTCACCTTACTCAGCCATTTGGACTGGTCAATGAGCCTAATGCGAAAGGGCGCCCCGTTAACGCCAAGGATTTTGCCGATCAGGTAACCGAGACACAATATGCCTCTGCCAGCCTCTATCGCCGCAATAGCGCCAACTTCGAGGCGGTGGAACGTTGGGTACAGGCGGGCGGGGATACCCGGCAATTAGCCCAGTTCGGCATCAAGGCCTACCAAATGGAGGGCGTGGATAATTTCGGCAATGTACAGTTCACTGGCTACTATACCCCGGTGATCCAGGCACGCTATACCCGGCAGGGCGCGTTCCAATACCCGCTTTATCGCATGCCCCCGCGTGGTAAAAACCGCAAATTGCCCGAACGTGCTGCAATCTATGCGGGCGCGCTGGAAGGACGCAATTTGGCCATTGCTTACAGCAATTCGCTGATGGATAATTTCATGATGGAAGTTCAGGGCAGCGGCTACGTAGACTATGGCGACGGCCGGCCGATGATGTTCTTCGGTTATGGCGGTAGAAATGGCCACGCTTACCGCAGTATAGGTAAAGTCTTGATTGACCGTGGTGAGATCGCGCGCGCGGATATGTCGATGCAGGCGATTCGCCAGTGGGCTTCCCGACACAGCGAAAGCGAGGTACGCGAGCTACTGGAACAGAATCCTTCCTATGTATTCTTCAAACCCATTCCCTTTGCTCCGGTTAAAGGTGCCAGTGCAGTACCGCTGGTGGCTAAAGCCGCGGTGGCCTCGGATCGTTCGTTAGTGCCAGCCGGCACCACTCTGCTCGCCGAAGTGCCGCTACTCGACGACAAAGGCAAGTTCACCGGCAAATACGAGTTGCGCTTAATGGTGGCGCTGGACGTCGGTGGTGCCATTAAAGGGCAGCATTTTGATATGTATCAGGGCATAGGTACCGAGGCCGGTCATGCGGCGGGCTACTATAACCACTATGGCCGGGTTTGGGTGCTCAAAGGCAACCAGACCAGTGCCTCGTTGTTCCAGACCACTAATGCCAATAGTGTTGGCAGCCAGGGCGCCACTGGCCAGGTACAACTCACCTACGACGATTAGCGCCGGCCGTAGTATTATCCGATCAGTTGAGGTGGTAACTATAATGAGTCAGTTTTCAGAAGACTATGCGCAGCGTTTCGGCGGCACCGCGCGGTTGTACGGCCAGCTGGCGCTGGGCGTATTTTCCCGTGCCCATGTGTGCGTCATCGGTATCGGCGGGGTCGGATCCTGGGCGGCTGAAGCGCTGGCGCGTACCGGGATCGGTGCCATCACCCTGATTGATATGGATGACGTGTGCGTGACCAATACCAATCGGCAGATTCATGCCCTGCGCGAGCAGGTGGGGCAACCGAAAACCGAAGTTATGGCTGCGCGTATCGCCTCCATTAATCCTGAATGCGTCGTCACCTGCGTTGATGACTTTATCAGCGCTGACAATGTGGCCAACCTGCTGGATCGCGGTTTTGATTATGTCATCGACGCCATTGACAGCGTGGGACCCAAGGCGGCGCTGCTTTCTTATTGCCGTCGCTATAAAATCCCGGTGGTAACTGTCGGTGGCGCGGGGGGACAAATCGATCCCACCCGCATTGCCGTTGCTGACCTGGCAAAAACCATTCAGGATCCGTTGGCGGCAAAATTACGTGAACGTCTAAAGCATGACTTCAACGTGGTTAAAAATAGCAAAGGCAAGCTGGGGATTGACTGTGTCTACTCCACCGAGCACCTGGTCTATCCACAACCTGATGGCACGGTTTGTCCATCCCCTTCTACCGCCGTGGGGCCCAAACGTATGGATTGCGCCTCGGGGTTTGGTGCGGCCACGATGGTAACCGCCAGCTTCGGGTTTATCGCGGTCGCTCATGCGCTTAAAAAAATGTTGGCCAGGGCCCAGCGGCATGCCTCAACCGCCATAGCTGTCGACGATGGAACCAATGCGCCCGGCAATCGCTGCCAGACCACTGGCACGGCTGACGTTTAGCTCGGCGCGCAGCCCCAACGTATCGAACCATGCCAGCGGATCCTCGCCGCAAAGCTGCGCGGGAGGTTTCCCCTCCACACCGGTCAGCACTATCGCCAGCAGCCCTTTGACAATACGTCCGTCGCTGTCGGCATAAAAGTGCAGCGTACCGTCGGACAGTTGTTGGTGACCAAGCCATACGCGATTCTCACAGCCGGTTAAAAGGGTTGCCGGGGTCTTGAGTGACTCGGGTAGTGCTGGCAGCATTTTGGCCAACATAATAATTTGCCGTAGGCGATCTTCCCACTGTGGGCAATGGGCAAAACGTCGTATGAGTTCGTTACCATCAATATCATGACCAAACGGATGGTCGCCTAGCAATAGATCGTGCATAAAATATCCGATTGTTCAGTCAGTCCCGCAATAAGAATAACGCTTTTTCCACCGCCAGCACCAACCGGTCCACTTCCTCCACGGTGTTATAGGGTGCAAAGGAGGCGCGTAGCGTACCGGAGACGCCCAGGGCGGCCATCAGCGGCTGGGCACAGTGCTGCCCGGCGCGCAGGGCAATACCCTCCTTGGCCAGGATGGTCGCGATATCCTGGTGATGTATGCCGCAAAATTCAAACGACAGCAGAGGTGAATCGGCGCAGCGAAACGATCGAAAGCCCGCGATGTGCGCCAGTCGGGCCTCGGCCAAGGCGGCCAACTGGGCACTATGGTGTTCAGCGGCGGCCATATCGTGTTGCCCCAGCCAATCCAATGCGGCACCTAGACCTATTGCTCCGGCAATATTAGGGGTACCTGCTTCAAAACGCAGCGGAATATCCTGAGGGGTAAAACCGCTAAACGACGCATCGGTCAGCATTTTACCGCCGCCCTGCCAAGGCGGCATCATACTCAACAGTCGTGGCGTTCCATATAACACGCCGATGCCGGTCGGCCCATACAGTTTATGGCCGGAAAATGCGTAAAAATCGATCCCCAATCGCTGCAGATCCGGTGGCCGGTGTACTACCCCTTGTGCACCGTCGAGCATGATCACCGCCGTCGAACCTTGGCGAATGACCTGTACGATATCGGCCAGATCCGGACATCCACCGGTCACATTGGACATCTGGCTGATGGCCACAATGCGGGTTCTGTCATTGAGCAGCCGTACCAAGGCGCGCCGATCCGGCAGTAAATCGTCGCCTAGCGGCCATTTGATCACCTTGGCCCCGGTCTGTTGGGCTACCATAAGCCAAGGGATCAGGTTGGCATGATGTTCTGCTTCGCTGACCAATATTTCATCATTCGGTAATAGCCGGGGCCGGGCATAACTTTGCGCTACCAGGTTGATTGACTCGGTCGTGCCGCGGGTCCACACAATGCTCTGTGCCGCCGGGGCGTTAATCCAGCTCGCCACCTTGACCCGAGCCTGCTCATAATGTTCGGTGATCGAGATTGCACCCTGGTACTGGCTGCGGTGGACATTACCGCCTTCATGACGATAAAACCGGTCGGTGGCCTCAATCACCACGTCCGGTTTGAGCGCAGTAGCGGCGCTGTCCAGATAGACGACTTCTGCTCGCAAGGCCGGAAAATGGCGCCGGAACGCGTTAACATCAAATTTGGCCATCAGTGGTCCTTATGCAATCTTATCTCCCGACTCAGCGCCGGATACCAGTTTGCCGACTGTTACGGAATTGTCCTATTATCGCCGGCTAAACACCCTATATGACAGGATTTAATCCCGTTTTGTGGAAAAAAGCCTAATGGTTGTTATGCTAATACCACGCGGTGAACAAATGCATCTACTTACATACCACGCTACGTTGCCTACGTGGTCGAGATCCCCACCACCATGGCGGGACACCGCACGTTTTATTGGCAATTTCTATTCAGCAAGGAGTTAATGATGAAAAAGACAGCAGCGGTAATATCTGCTTTTATGTTTGCCCTTACGCTAAGTGCATGTTCTAGTAATTATGTCATGCATACCAGTGATGGCCGTACCATCGTGGCGTCGGGCAAACCTAAAGTTGATGATGAAACCGGTATGATCAGTTATGAAGACGCCAACGGTGTTCAACAGCAGATCAACCGTTCCGATGTGAAAGAAATGATGGAAGCACAGTAAAGTAGGTGCGGCCAATAGGCTTGCAGCAAGTAGGAGCCGAAATAAAAAGGCACCGCGTGTGCGGTGCCATTACTCGAACAGGGTAACCCCGTCATCTTTTTTGCTGCGGCCGCATTGGCGGCGTTCATTCACCCAAATCACGTTGTAAGCGCTTCGGGATCCTTTCGCTTGCCGCCTGACTGCAACCCGAAAGCGATAGGGTATCTATTGAGAATAACGGAAAACAAATAGCGGGATACGACCGAGTGGCAGAGGTTCTGCCAAAAGGGATGATGCTATTCTTTATAGACCTGAAAAACAGGCCAAAATGTGCAAACACAACATCACGTTGCTTACCAAAAACACCCGCCAAAAAGCCTTTTCGAATCGCCGAGCGACAACATCATCAGCCTAAATGGCACGGTCATCATCACACCATAACTATTCAAACCTATTCATTTTACTGCAGTATTCGAGCCTGCTTTTCGTACTGGCTGGTTAGCGCGGATAACTATAGGTATTTGCTGGTGCATCTACAAAGGACAAATTATAATGCCTCGGATAAAAAAAACTAATAGGTGAAGCATTGGTGCTGTACTTATCCTTTGGCGCAAAAGAGTGTTCCGCTCATGTCTAAACGCTTACCTCCGCTCAACGCCTTGAGGGTATTTGATGCGGCAGCTCGCCACTTAAGTTTTACCAAAGCGGCTGAGGAGCTTTTTGTTACCCAGGCTGCGGTCAGCCACCAAATAAAATCGTTGGAGGATTTTCTCTGTCTGAAGCTGTTTCGCCGACGTAACCGTTCGTTGCTGCTCACCGAGGAGGGGCAAAGCTACTACCTGGAGATCAAAGAGATTTTCTTGGCTTTGGCCGACGCCACACGCCGCCTGCAGTCGCGCAGCGCCAAAGGCGCGTTAACCGTCAGCCTATTACCGAGTTTTGCCATACAATGGCTGGTGCCGCGCCTGTCGAGTTTCAATGCAGCCTGGCCGGGGATCGACGTGTTGATTCAGGCGGTGGACCGGGAGGAGGACAAACTGGCGGATGATGTCGACGTGGGGATATTTTACGGTCGTGGCAATTGGCCTGGCCTGCGGGTTGAGAAGCTGTACGTGGAATATTTGTTGCCGGTATGCGCGCCAGTGTTGTTAAGTGGCGCGCATCCGTTGAAAACGCCTGAGGATCTGGCTCAGCATACGCTGTTACATGATGCCTCGCGCCGGGATTGGCAGGCGTATACCCGCCAACTGGGTTTAAACCACATCAACGTTCAGCAGGGGCCGATTTTCAGTCACAGCGCCATGGTCTTGCAGGCGGCGATCCATGGGCAGGGCGTGGCATTGGCCAACAATGTGATGGCGCAAACGGAGATTGAGGCTGGCAGACTGGCGTGCCCATTTAACGATGTGCTGGTCAGTAAAAATGCTTTTTATCTGGTTTGTCATGACAGCCAGGCGGAAGTGGGTAAAATAGCCGCCTTTCGTCAATGGATTATTGGCCGAGCAGCCACTGAACAAGAAAAATTTCGTTCTCGTTACACCCCATAGTTTAACTATCAGGATCTTTAAAATGCGTAGTCGCGCAATGTTGGTTTTTGCCGCCATGAGTGGTTTGATTTTCGTCGCGCTGGGGGCCTTCGGCGCCCATATATTAAGCCAGTCGCTATCGGAAAAGGAAATGGCCTGGCTGAGAACCGGCCTGGAGTATCAGGCGTTCCATACCTTGGCTATCATGGCGTTGGCCACTGCCATGCAACGTAATGCCAGTGTATGGTTTTACTGGAGCGGCGCGCTGTTGGCGCTGGGTGTTGTTCTGTTCAGCGGTAGCCTATACTGCCTGGTCTTGTCACATTTACACCTGTGGGTCTATATCACCCCCATCGGTGGCGTGTGCTTTATCGCCGGATGGATTTTGATGTTAATCGGCGCGTTGCGTCTGAATAATAAGGCCAATCGCCATGAATAAAGTTATTTTGTACTGCCGTCCTGGATTTGAAAAGGAGTGTGCCGCAGAAATCAGCGAAAAAGCCGGTACGCTGGATATCTTTGGTTTTGTCCGGGTAAAAGACAACAGCGGTTATGTTATTTTTGAATGCTATCAGCATGACGAAGCGGATAAGCTGATTCGCGAACTGCCCTTTCGCGACCTGATTTTTGCGCGGCAAATGTTGCTGACCGGGGAACTGTTGCGCGACCTGCCTGTTGATGATCGGATCACACCCATTGTCGGTATGCTGACCGGCGCGATACAGGGTGCTGGGGATTTGCGTGTTGAAGTAGCGGACACCAACGAAAGCAAGGAACTGATGAAGTTCTGCCGCAAATTTACTGTGCCGCTGCGCGGCGCGCTGCGCGCACAGAAAATTCTCGCTACCCGCGAAGAGGCTTTTCGTCCGGTCATTCACGTGTTTTTTATTGCGCCCGGTTGTTGTTATGTGGGGTATTCCTACAGTAACAATAATTCGCCATTTTATATGGGCATTCCGCGTCTTAAATTTCCGTCGGATGCGCCCAGTCGTTCAACGCTAAAACTGGAAGAGGCCTTTCACGTTTTTATCCCTCAAGATGAATGGGATGAACGCCTAGGCAGTGGTATGTACGCGGTTGATTTGGGCGCCAGCCCCGGCGGCTGGACCTATCAATTGGTGAGACGCAGTATGATGGTACATGCAGTGGATAATGGTGCCATGGCAGAAAGTCTGATGGCCACCGGGCAGGTGATACATCACCAGGCCGACGGTTTTAAGTTTGAACCTCCGCGTAATAATGTCTACTGGCTGGTCTGCGACATGGTGGAAAAACCCAGTCGGGTTGCCCAACTGGCCACTGATTGGATAGTTAACGGCTGGTGCCGCGAAGCTATTATCAATCTTAAGCTCCCGATGAAAAAGCGTTATGAAGAGGTGAGGCAGAACCTGGCGCTGGTGCGTGATGCCTTGCTCGAAAATGGCATCCATTCCGAAGTGCATGCCAAACAGCTATACCACGATCGCGAAGAAGTCACGGTGCATATCCGCCGCTTCTGGAGCGCGGTCCCTGGGCGCCGCGACGAGCGTTGATCGTGATGCAATCTTCTGGCTGGACGGCGGTTAACGCGCCGTGGGCACTTTCGCCAGCCGGAGTTGTTGCAGATTACCATCCAGCTGGATGTCGGTATCCAGGGTGGACACCTGCCGGCAGAGGAACGCCATTTCCCGGTGTTGTTCAAGCCGTTGGCGCAGTTTATCCGCCACGTCATCCAAATGCTGATATAGCGCGGTTAATGAACCTGCACTGTTGATAAGCTGGGCGGCGGTTTTCGGACCGATGCCCGCTACGCCTGGGATTTTACTGCCGCTAATGCCGGCCAAACCCCAATAATCAATGAGTTGCCCCGGTTGAACGCCGAACGTTTGGGTCACAAAGGGTAAATCCAGCCAGCGTTTTTGAAAATAATCTCTGATCTGGATTGATGGCGACAGCAGTTGGCAATAACCTTTATCCGTAGAAACCAAGGTTACGCGGTGACCGGCGCTGGCCACTTTATGCGCCAGCGTCGCCGCCACATCATCCGCCTCGTAACCAGACATTTGCCAGCACCGGATACCAAGCTGTTCGAAAGCCTGTTTAATCACCGGCAGCAGGGCATGCAGGTCTTCCGGCATTGGTGTGCGTCCGCTTTTATAGCCCGGCAGGCGCTGGTGCCGCCAGCTCTCATGGCGTTCATCGTCATCAAATACCGCCACGCCGTGGGACGGCTCACTGTGCATTATCAACTGACGCAGTGCGTTGCCACAGGCAGCGGCGCAGGATGCGCCTTGTACCGCGTGGATACGGCGGATTAAATTTAATGCGTCAACAATCAATAAATGAACCGCCATGAATACCATCCTGATAAAGGAGTGCGGCGGGCGCCGCACTGGGCTGCGCTCTTCCTTAAAGGCAAATCTCATAGCAGGGAATATAGGTGCTGCCGGGCAGTTTCATGCGATGCTGCGCGACAAAACTCTGCAACAATACATCCATGCGTTTCATGATCTCCGGATCACCGCGAAGCTTATAGGGGCCAAACTGCTCTATTAACTTGATGCCATTCTCTTTTACATTGCCGGACACAATACCCGAAAAGGCGCGGCGCAGCGCTGCGGCCAACTGTTCAGCGGGTTGGTTGCGGTGCAGGTTCAGGTTGGCCATATTTTCATGGCTCGGTTCAAACGGATGCTGCAAATCAGCCGCGATGCGCAATGACCAATTAAAGCTGTAGGCGTCGCCGGTATTACGGCGGTTCTCTTTGACTTCAGGCATGGATTTTTTCATGCGTCTGGCCACTTCCGGCGCATCGTCGATAATGATGGTGTAATAACGGCGTGCCTGTTCGCCCAGGGTGCTGACAACAAACTCATCCAACACCCGGAAGTAGTCGGCGCTGATCGCGGGTCCGGTCAGTATCAGAGGTAACACCTGATCTTTATTTTCCGGATTCATCAGGATACCCAACAGATACAGCAACTCTTCGGCAGTGCCCACGCCGCCAGGGAATATGATAATGCCATGGCCGATGCGGACAAACGCTTCCAGCCGTTTTTCTATATCCGGCATGATGATCAGTTCATTGACCAGTGGATTTGGTGGCTCGGCAGCGATGATTGAGGGCTCGGTCATACCAATGAAACGGCCTTCCTTGTAACGTTGTTGCGCGTGGCCGACCGCGGCGCCCTTCATTGGGGCTTCCATGGCGCCCGGTCCGCAGCCGGTGCAGATATTGAGCTCACGCAAGCCTAACTGGCTGCCCACTTTACGGGCGTAGAGATATTCGGTGGCATTGATCGAGTGTCCCCCCCAGCAAACGATCATATTGGGCGCTTCGCTCACATGCAGGCCGCGGGCATTACGCATGATGGAGAACACCAGATTGGTGATATGGACCGAATTTTCCAGATTAAGGCCCTGATGATAACCGGCGGTGGCAATCTGTCCGTTGACGAACAGGATATCGCGCAGCACCGCGAACAGGTTGGCCTGTAACGACCGAATGATGCGGCCATCGACAAAGGCCTCTTCGGGGGGGTTAACCAGCTCCAGTTTTACGCCGCGTTCGCGGCGCAACACATTAATATCGAAATCCTGATAACGATCCAACAGCTCTTTGCTGCTGTCAGTCTGGCTTCCCGAGTTCAATACTGCCAGTGAGCAGTTGCGAAACAGCCGATATAGATCGCTGCTGGCGGTGCGTTTAAGCATATCGACTTCGAGTTGTGATAATAAATCCATTGAGCCAAGAGGGCTGATATGCGTAATCAAATAATAACTCCTTGTTGTGCTATGCCCGCGCAACATTGCTATTCCAAAGGAAAAATAGGGTCCGGATGGCATGGGTTACCGTCGGTGTTGCTGCCTGACGGTGTCACCAGGTTAACCTTAATGTTCTTGGTCTTGCTTTACCACAGGAAACCCGCCGATCACGCATTTACTGCGTACCGGACCGCATTATTGGCGCACAAGACGGTTTAATGACGGGGTGAAATGGGTATTGCTGCGCCATGGATTGATGTCCAACCCACCGCGGCGGGTATACCGCGCATACACCGATAATCGCTCCGGTCGGCAAAAACGCATCAGGTCGGTATAAATGCGCTCAACACACTGCTCGTGGAATTCATTGTGATGGCGAAATGATACCAGATATCGCAGTAGTGCTTCGCGATTGATGCGCGCACCACGATAAGCGATCTGGATAGAACCCCAGTCCGGCTGGTGGGTGATCAGACAGTTGGATTTCAGCACGTGGCTGACCAGGGTTTCGCTCACGGGGGTCGGGTCTGCGATGGCATTCACCAGCCAATCGGAGGTGAAAGTATAATCATCGATGGTGATATCCTGTTCATCAATACACAGGCCGTCAAAATCACTGATGGTGCGTTGGGTCATCTCGTGGAGCCGGAACAACGCCACCTCCACGTCACCCACCGCACAGCGTGAGAGATCGCGAATCAGGGTTTCGCGCACCGTTGGCCAATCGGCAAAGCGGGTTTGATTAAAACTATTCAGATACAGTTTGAAACTCTTCGACTCAATCAGGTTAAGACTGGTGGCATTAAGGCTTATTTCGCCCACAGCGACCTGCGGAACCCCCTTTTCATTGAGCCAAGAGAGTTCGTAAAGCGTCCAGATGTCGGCACCATGGAAGGGTAAATTATCGCCGTCTATCCCCAGCGGATCGCGATTAAGCGCCCGTGGTACCCCCTGCAGCAGCGTCGCATCATAGTGGTCGCGATAGGCGGTAGGTTTGCCCAGGGTCAACCGCCCCAGGGTTTGGTCATGGTTGTATGCGGACATAATGGATTATCCTGGATTCTCCCTGTTACAATGCGCGTAGTGTAACGTAGAGAGCCGCAAGATGAGAGAAATTATGGATGACCAAGTGTCACAGGCATTGCGGGTTTTTACCCAGAGGTATATCGCGTATTGGCAAATCTGTACCGGCCATCCGCCCGCCAGCAAGGCGCTGTTTGGTGTATCGTCTCCTTGTGTGGTGGACGAGGACGAAGAACAGGTTTACTGGTTACCTCGCCAACCGGAGTGCGAACTGACGTTGGATGGAGTAGAGCGAGCGTTGGAGTTGCAACTGCAGCCGGCTGCGCAGGCATTTTACTGCAGTCAGTTGGCCGGTGATATGTTAGTTAGCTTCGATGGCCACCCGTTGGAGCTGTTACAGGTGTGGAGCGAAACGGACGCGGTGCGCATTCAGGAAAATCTGATCGGTCATCTGCTCATGCAACGGCGGCTTAAGTTGCCGCCAACCCTATTTATTGCGACTACCGACGCTGAGTTAAGCCTGGTTTCGCTGAGCAACCTTACCGGTGAGGTGCTGTTAGAAGAGATTGGCCGAAAAACCTACAGCGTACTGGCACCGACCCTGCAAGACTTCCTCGGCCGGCTTGAACCGCGAGTGCTGTAAAATTAGCCGCAAATGTATTGAATATTTTGTAAGAGATATCTTACAACGAATGTACGACATCACTTATAATTTTAATTGAATATTGGCTAATAGACGAAATTAATCCAATTTTATCAATCAATTAATTAGCAAGGTTAATTTTTCGAATAAGTCTATTCTGCATCAGCATAAAAAACTACCTTGTTTAACACGGGAGATTAGGCGATCTTATTTCCTCAATTTTATTGCTTGCCGGCGTTTACCCGCGGACAGATGACAAACATGGACTCGGTTCGGGATGAACCCAAACAGGGACAGTCTCATGATGAGGCTAAAAGAATCCAGGATGATGACGGGGACACCTCCAGGCTGGAGAATGTGAGCGGGTCAGGGATTTACCAGCAGGGCGGGATCGCCTGAGGATATACGTTAGATGACGTAGGCGGCTTTCACGGATTGAAATTGCTGACACGGAACGTTGCCAAGTTATCGTCAATATAACGCGCATCATGGATGGTAGCAGGGAGCATAAGTATAGCAGGATTGCTATAAACGAACCGGGGGTACTGTTTCGACAGTACCCCTTTTTCTTTATGCGCCGGGCATGGCGCGTAGCGACTTGACGGGCGCTGTCCCTTGATTGTGGTGGTTAGGGGGCGACTTGGAGTTGCATGGTCAGTTCCAGCGTTGTAAATGAACCGCCGTATAGGGAACCGTACGTACGGTGCTGGGAGAGGACGGCGGTCGTGAGACCGCTCCCTACTCGAACCTTAAAATTAGCCCATGTATTAATTTTATTTTGACTCTAATTAGCTTATGGGTTAATGTTTTTTACGGCGAGATGAGAGGATGTTTACTTTAAAATATCATAATGATGCAGTGTTGGAGTTTAAATCAATGCCTGCTGACATTAGGGCTAAGTTGGCCAAGCTACTCGATAAATTAGAAGCCGATCCCCGTGCGCTTAGGGAGCCAGATACAAAACCACTTGGTGATGGCCTCTTTGAAATTCGCACAATGGGCACGGATATATCAAGAGGGTTATGGGTATATCAGGCAGGCAAACAAATATATATGTTGCGGTTTTTTATCAAAAAAAACCCAAAAATCCCAAAAGGCGAGAAAGCGTTAGCTCTGCGTAGATTAGAGGAAATGATAAATGCAAAACTTTAAAACCCACAAAGAAATCATGTCCGAAATGCTGAATGATGATCCTGAATTTAGGGCTGCGTATGAAGAGGAAACGCGTAAAGAGCTGTTACGTGAAGTCTTGGCGGGGTGGCGTAAAAAAGAGAACCTGACTAAAGCTGAAGTTGCTGCCCGTATGGGCGTTAAACCTCCGGTTGTGACGCGAATGGAAAATAATATTACTAAAGTGAGTATTGATACCCTCACTCGTTACGCCCGAGCATGTGGTATTACTCATCCAAAAATTTCACTGTATTAAGTGTGTGATCCATAAACATCGTTTCACTATAATGGCTAATTATAAACAGGGAAATTCAGCCGCGACTACAGTGGGTAAAACTCTATGAAACGTCTTATCCTGCGATAGGCCCCCAATCGTAATAGGCGCTGCTGTGTATTCATATGATATGCAGCTTAAACGGGGTTGCATACATATGTTGGAGCACGTCAAAAAGCAACTTCCTGATAGCGAATTGAACCAATGCAGGGCGACTCAATGAGGTCAACCCAAGAAATCCTTGTCTGATATGAGAGTTCATGCACTGCGGGCTATAGCAGAAATGCAAAGCTTTTCAGCAACTTTATTCAAAATTCCATCACCATCTGTGCTAGCCGGAAAAATTGACGATCAAGCGGAACCGCGTCAACGTGATCGCCGACGTGCATGAATAAACTTATGATACATTATAGGTCGCTCCGGCGGTCTTTTTTAATGGGTGCGCCGGACATGGCGCGTAGCGACTTGACGGGCGCTGTCCCTTGATCGTGGTGGACCGATTAATCCAACAGACCATCCAACAATACCTTACCCCGTACTACGAGCCTGAGTTCTTCGCCTGTGAGAGCACGGTGGTTGTAATCCCGGCCCCTACTCGAACGCCTGGCTCCGGGCGGGGTTCGGTGCTATGCTTTCACGTTTTGTTAACCAGGCGCGGCAGGCCTGACGCTTGGAGTATAAGATGGATTTTCACCAACAGATTCGTCAACTTTTGTTTGAAGTAGAGCAGGCAATGCAGGCATTGTCGATGTGGCAGGCACAACCGCCGGCCCGTGAGGCTTTCGACAGTGTTGAACCGTTTTCTATTGATACTATGTGTCCGGAGCAATGGCTTCAGTGGATATTGCTGCCGCGCATGCATGCCTTGCTCGACCAGCGGGCACCGTTGCCGCAGCGCTTTGTTATTGCGCCTTATTTCGAACAAGCCATGCCGCAGGCGACCAGGCTGTTGGTATTACTTCGCCAGCTTGACGAGGCGCTGAACATTGATTTTCCCCCCGGATCCCCAGGCGCAGGCGCATAAACCAACATGATTGAAATTTGTTACCAAGATGAGTATTTAGTGGCGGTCAATAAGCCCGCTGGTTGGTTGGTTCACCGTAGCTGGCTTGACCGGCGTGAAAAAATTGTGGTCATGCAAACGGTACGCGACATGCTGGGGCAGCATGTGTTTACGGTACACCGTTTGGATCGCCCCACTTCTGGCGTGTTATTGTTGGCCCTTTCCAGTGAAGTGGCACACACCCTCTCAGGCCAATTTGAACAGCATCAGGTCAGTAAAACCTACCATGGGGTGGCGCGGGGATATCTGGACGGCGACGGCACCATCGATTACGCATTGACGCCAGAACTCGATAAAATCGCCGATAAGTTTGCCCAGCCTGATAAAGCGCCACAGCCGGCGGTAAGTCATTATCGCGCGCTGGCACGGGTGGAAATGCCGGTGGCTATCGGCCGTTATCCAACGTCCCGCTATACCCTAATCGAGCTTTCGCCGGAAACCGGGCGCAAGCACCAACTGCGCCGTCATATGTCCCATTTGCACCATCCCTTGATCGGTGATTCCACCCATGGAGATTTACGTCAGAATCGCGGTTTTGCCCGAATGTTTGAATGTCCACGTCTGATGTTGCATGCCAGTTCTTTGATGCTAAACCACCCGGTAACCGGCAAACCGTTAAAAATCAATGCCGGATGGGACCAGACCTGGCAAAACCTGATGGTGCGGTTTGGTTGGAGCGGGATTCTCCCTGATTTTGAAAGGGTTGAGTTTCCCACCGCATCACGTCAGGATATGGCATCTTCAACGCTTAACCCATGAATGGGAGTCAATTCAATGGCCCAAATAGGTATTTTTGTCGGGACGGTATACGGTAACGCTTTGTTGGTGGCCGAGGAAGCGGAGGCCCTGTTGGCCGAGGCTGGCCATGACGTTAAAATCTTTGACGAGGGTACGCTAGAATCATGGCAGTTCTATCGCCATCATTACGCATTGGTTATCACCTCAACCACCGGCCAAGGTAATTTACCCGATTCTATTGTGCCGTTGTTCCAGGCGATAAAAGATCAGGTGGGTTACCAGCCGGAACTGCATTATGGCTTAATCG
The DNA here is from genome assembly GCF_035013185.1 of Acerihabitans sp. TG2. Lineage (NCBI taxonomy): Bacteria > Pseudomonadati > Pseudomonadota > Gammaproteobacteria > Enterobacterales > Pectobacteriaceae > Acerihabitans > Acerihabitans sp. TG2. The sequence goes on along the minus strand of NZ_JAYGJO010000024.1, from coordinate 723 downwards.
CCCTAGGTGATAGTAGTTACGATAATTTTTGCGGCGCAGGGCACACCTTTGACGCCTTGCTGCAAGAGCAAGGTGCGACGCGGGTCGGCGAACTATTAGAAATCGATGCGCTGCAGCACCCGGAACCGGAGACCGTTGCCATCCCGTGGGTTAAAAAATGGGCGCAACTGATCGCACATTAACCGCCTAACAAACCCCGCAGTGATCGTGCAACGGGGTTTGTCGGGAACACCACCGACTCAATTTACTCTTTATGGCGGGTCAACTTTTCCAGGTCAGCCTCAATTTCCGCAATTTTATGAGATACCACACTGTCAAGGTGACGTAGGTCTTCCAGAATTTTATGTTTTAAGTCCACCTCAGTTTGATCGCGCAAACAAAGCTTGTCCAACTCATCGATCACATATCGCAAATTTGGGCTGATTTCGTTAATTTCACGATAGCCTTCGGCCACATTATCGGAAACGACAGTCTTACGCTGACGTGGATACTTGAATTTCACGCTTTTGGCAAAAAACTCACCTTTATCCCGTCGAAAATAAATTTTCAGAATATCGTTATTGGCTTCCTGACGCAGGCTATAACGGTCGATATCGTCCGGGTGATTAACGCCAAGGCTTTTAAGATTATCGTACATAGCACTACCTCTGGTATGAAATGGCCGGTTGCCCGAGAATGATTATGACGCCCTTAGGTGTCAAAAGATGTGATTAATAGCTTAGC
>NZ_JAYGJO010000023.1:0-93290 GCF_035013185.1 Acerihabitans sp. TG2 | reverse complement strand
ATGCAGACCGTCACTTACGATTGATGGTTTATGCGCAAAGTAAACAAACCTGAAAACAAAAAAGTCCGCAATTACGCGGACTTAAGCTTAATTTAATGCCTGTTAGTGCCAGACATTTATTGTTAGAAACTCATTCCCACTCGATTATCAACAGACTTCTTTGACCCGCGTGGTTAAAGGGTTTGGTGGTGATTGACCTGGAGCCTTTACCGTCGCTTTTACCGTCAAATGCACAGCTCTTTGGCTGGCGCGGGAGATGGAGCAATTTGCGGGGCGTTGACGTTTTCGGGATCATTGTCAATCAGGTCTTGTTATACCAACTTGACTGTATTTTTTTAAGCCAAGAATGACGGTTTATAAAAATCGCCAAACTGATACTTGTTAATTAGTCGCCAAAACGGTATTGAGAACCATGGACACTCCTGTCCGTTAGTGATCCATCGAATTTTCAACCGTCAGATTCAGTAGGATTCGGGGCATCCAGTGAATGTGTTCTATATGTCTTGTAGATCTGTTGGACCGCAGGATTGTCTAAACTCTCGTACACGATATTTTCTTTGTCTAAGCCATCCAAGCCTCTAATACCACTTATCAACTCTGGCCACTCGTCACGACTAGAAATGTTTACCACGAACGGTTTCAGGTAATTATCGAGATGTCTCTTGGAAGGATCTCGGATCTCGTCGCTGAGTGCCCGCAGGTAGTCGTCCTTGGTTGTCCTTGACCAGTCGATAGCGAATTTGGCACGATAGGAGAGTTCCATGAAGACAAGCAGAATAGTGCGACCATTGCCGTCCAGGAAGGGGTGTGCGAAAGCCAACTGACCCATCACCTCGCCAGGCCGATCTCTAAAGCGCTTCTTGTTTGCTGCCAACTGAAGCGCATAGTCGATAGACATTTTGATCAAATCCGGGCGCTCAAAGACGGTGCTATGAGGATCTTCGTGCGACCCTTTGAATACTGCGAGGTGCGGCACAAGCTCGTTACGATCTTTCCCTGCCCAGTGATAGAAGTCGGCAAAAAGGATCTCATGAACTTTAAGTACGGTCTGGTAGTCGATGGGCCGCCTGCTAGCCAAGTAGGCAAGTAGGCAAGTAGGCAAGTAGGCAAGTAGGCAAGTAGGCAAGTAGGCAAGTAGGCAAGTAGGCAAGTAGGCAAGTAGGCAAGTAGGCAAGTAGGCAAGAGCCTCTTCGATACTCAATTCGAACGAAAGATGCTCTGACTCCTTTACTTCGCCAGGATCTTTAAGCTGTAGCGAATTTTGAAGATATCCAGCAGTTTCAAAATCGCCAAAGGGATCAAAACTCATATGCTGATTTTTTTCTTGGAATCTCTTTTCTCCTGAAGGTACCCCCCTTGGAGGGTCAGGATTTCAGACTTGCTCAGCACGCCTTTTCTTTTTAGATTGACGAGTAATTGCTCGACGTTATCCAACTCGACTACGTCACCAGCCATACGGGTAATAGCTACGGCCATACGGCTTATGCCGTCACGTTCAGTAGTGACTTTGTGGGATTTAGCAAGCCTGCGGACTTGAGTTGCAACACTTACAGCGGCTGTTTTAGTCATCGAAAACCCCCCATTTACTTACAAAGTATAGCAAGATGCTGGCGTGTTGTCTCCACCTAGCGTTTCAACTGTGTCGCGATCTTCGGGCGGGTACAGAGAACCGCGCGCAACGGGTGAAACTTCAATTTTTATCTGCGCATCTCATTCGGATTATTGGTTTTCGGGACCGCCGACACGCCGGTAGCGCGCTTATCAATAGCGCGACCTGTTGGTAATAGGGTGATTGCTTATCCATGCGTTGACTCTCCGTTGATAAATTTTTCAGGGACGGTGATCTGATATTGTTTATCCAACTTACCGCCTGATACCACCTGCCGTTTTCCTGATCCTAGGTCGATGCTGGTTTTATCGATCCGTTTAGCCCAGTCATGGGCATAATAATCTGCCAAAAATAGGTATACGCGGTTCGTTTGCACCGCACCGCTGGCGTTAAGTAACTTCTCCACTTTGCGCGGATTCAGGTTAACCAGTCCCTGAAACAGTTCGGCCGCATGCTCAAAAGCGATCTCCGCCGGCACAGCTTTTACCAGTTCGTAGGCCGCTAACTCAGGCACGCTGGCTTTTAACGTATTCCCTTTAATCTCGATATCGGTCAGATATTGCTCGCCAAGCGGGGACAACTTTTGGTTGGAAAGAAAAAGCCAGTCAACGCCGGGGAATTCTTTAAACCATTTGAGCAACGCCGCTTTGTCATCGACATACAGCCAGACGCTCTTGTGGGTTAGCTGGACGGCCCTGATAGGTTAAACTGGTAAGGCCTGCCAGATGGACCGGCACCGATAACTGGTTTTGCAGGCATAATACCGCGTCATGCCAATCAGGCTCACGACCGGTGCGCAAGTATATTCCCGAACGCAGTTTATGCAGCCAGTTGCTCTGCTCATACCTATGCGCCAGGGAAGGACTGATATCATGCTTTGTCAGCCAAGACTTTGCCACCAAAGAGCCTGGTGCAGTATTTTGTAAAAGCCAGTTTATTTTTTACGACATACATTCACTATTAGTGAAACTATTCCATTAATAGTAAACCAAGAAATGGTGAGTAATACCACGAACAATACCACACCAATGCAACGCTTCCTTAAGGTCAGTTGCCATGTGGCCTCATCCTACCGAGGTAGCTGCAAAACCGCCTTCTTGTCAAAGGACACAAAGGTTTCACAACTCAGCCACTTGCCTTCATGCGACACAGTGCTCAACGTCGCATCCTCGAATAAATCGTGCGTCAGTGTTACCGGCACTTTCACGTGACTGCAAGCGATGCCATCGCAACCTCCTGTCCGTCACACCCGAAGTAAGGAATTTTTCAATTACCGACAAGATGGGCACATGGTATGCATGCTTGCCAAAGATGGCTAAATGGCTAAAATTAATACATAACGATAAATCGACTGGGACTGCCATGCACGCACAATCCGTCAGGGACGTGAAAGACAATTTTGGACGGCTGATTGATACCGCTCGGGTTGAAGCCGTGGTGATCGAGAAACACGCTCGCCCAGTTAGTAATGTTACCACCACCAACACATCCGGGAAACGCCATGGCTGAGCTGAGTTTTAAGAGTAAACAGCTCACTCACAACCACCTTCTCCCTGCTCACTTCCGCCCTCCCGTGCCGCATCCAGAGAGTAGAGTTGGGCCGGACGCCCTTGAAGGCAATCTCGTCATCCACGTCGATAGCTATCCGTTACTTAACGTTAAATAGGGGGATGACGGGAATGCAAGAAGTTAAATTTAGAGAATGGCTGGAAGCCAGAGGCGCAAAAACGCAAGCTGGCCGAAATTCTCGTATTTATGCGGTAAAGACAATCGAGAAGAATCTAGCTGCTTTGGGTTCACCCCACGCCGACCTTGCTTCAGCCCATACTGCGGATGGGTTTGCGCAATTGCGTGAGCGAATCAAACAAATTCGCAGCAACATCAAAAACGGCGACGACGAATATCGACTTCTGATGCCTGATTCGGAAAATCCTCTTAACAGACTGTCCAACTGGAACAGTTGGCTGGCGCAATACGGGCGTTTCCTTGGAGGTGATGATTCCCAAGCCGACGAGATACGGGATTATGTCCTTGAACACTACATCAGCCCAGCCCGTGAACGGGGAGATACCAGCGTTACCGTGGTGGTAGGCCCCCTAAATAATGAAATGGGCCTCAACATGGCTTGGCCTAATATTTGTCAGGCACTGGAAGGGCGAAAATTTCAGGAATTGGTCGATGTGCCCCCGCCTGTTGCGGAGGGGCCGAAACAAAGCACGACCCGGAAATTGACTTTCATACTCGCTGAAGGAGACGACCGCGTGGCCCAAATCAAATCGACCCCCACTAACCTCATTCTCTATGGCCCTCCCGGCACCGGCAAGACCTATCACTCGGCGAGGGAGGCCGTTACTCTATGCGATGGGATAGTCGGCTATCCGGAATCAAAGGCGGGACGTGCGGCCTTGATGGCGCGTTACAACGAGCTGATGGCAGAAAAGCGGATCGGTTTTGTCACCTTCCATCAGAGCTATGACTACGAAACCTTCGTTGAGGGCCTCCGTCCAGAAACCGGCGGAGATGAAACCTCGCCAGCGGGATTCCGACTTACTCCCATGCCGGGGATCTTCCGGGAAATTTGTGCCCTTGCAGATCAGGCCCGAACCCGGAGTCGTTTGCCGTTACGACACGCTGTTAGCCGATACAGCGCTGCTCCGTATCATGAAGTCGTGCGTAGCCCTGCTTCGCCGCTATGCTCGTGCAACCGAAACTATCCGCCACCTGAACGAGCTGCGATTCCTGTTAGCCGATGTCAGCGATGTGCCCCTAAGCAATCTCCCATGGTCACAGGTTCGCATCGACCGAACCAACAGCCGCTGGGAAACGCTCTACGGATTGGCGCGCTTATTCCTGAAACGCGATTGGCAGGCCACACATCTCGATAGCCGCGCACAGAGCGGGATCACGCTGCTTTTTCCTATGAACGACCTGTTCGAGGCTTATATTGCGGCGCTGGCCAAGCAGGCAGTGCGCGGCACTGAATGGACGGTCCATACCCAAGGCGGCAAGTTGTTTTGCCTGGTCGAAGAAGGCGAAGACGGCAGGCAGCGCTTCCAGACTAGACCCGACCTGCTTATCAAGCAGGGCCACGATACCGTGATGATAATCGACACCAAATGGAAGCGCATCGGGCGCAATCCCGAAGATGCCAAGCACGGCGTATCACAAGCAGATGTCTATCAGATGATGGCCTATGCCCGGCTCTATCGCTGTCCCGAAGTCATGCTTCTCTATCCGCACCATGCGGGGCTTGGTACCTCCGCGCTGACGGCCGGTTATAGGATTTGGGAAGGCGAGGAACGATTGCAAGTGGCGAGTGTCGATCTGGTACCTGGTGAGGCCGCCGTTGTCGAGCGGTTAATCAACTTGCTCCCAACAGCCAAGCCGGGGCCTGCGCAGGAAATCACATCGGGCAGCGAATTGCATTTTCGGGAAGGGTGCTGATCCTCGGATAGATAGAGGCGTGCAAATGCGTTCCATACTATCGCATCCTTTTCACATACCATGAAAAATGCCACTGACAATGTGAAACACATCATCAATGGCATTAATTTTATTAAATAAAATCAATTAGTTGTAAAAAACCACTCACTCCCACTCAATCGTCGCCGGCGGTTTACCCGAGATGTCATAGACCACCCGGGAAATGCCTTCAATTTCATTGATAATACGGTTCGAGACACGTCCGAGGAACTCGTAAGGCAGGTGGGCCCAGTGCGCGGTCATAAAGTCGATGGTTTCCACTGCTCGTAGCGAAACCACCCAATCGTATTTGCGTCCATCACCCATCACACCGACCGAGCGCACCGGTAAGAAGACGGTAAACGCCTGGCTGACCTTATTGTACAGATCGGCCTTGTGCAGCTCTTCGATGAAAATCGCGTCGGCAAGGCGCAGCAGGTCGCAGTATTCTTTCTTCACTTCACCCAGCACCCGCACGCCCAGACCCGGGCCAGGGAACGGATGACGGTAGAGCATATCGTAAGGCAGGCCAAGTTCCAGGCCAATTCTACGCACCTCATCCTTGAACAGCTCTTTGAGCGGCTCCACCAAACCCAGTTTCATCTCCAGCGGCAACCCGCCGACATTATGATGGGATTTGATCACGTGGGCCTTACCGGTAGCAGAGGCGGCGGATTCGATAACATCGGGATAGATGGTGCCCTGCGCCAGCCACTTCACGGCAGCCTGTTTGCTGGCTTCGCGATCGAAAACTTCCACAAACACCCGGCCGATGATTTTGCGCTTGGCTTCGGGTTCGGACACCCCGGCCAGCGCGCTGAGGAACAGCTCCTCGGCGGCAACATGCACAATGTTCAGGCCATATTTCTCGCCGAACATGTCCAATACCTGATTGGCCTCGTTGAGCCGCAGCAAGCCGTTATCGACAAACACGCAGGTTAAGCGTTTGCCAATAGCGCGATGCAACAGCATGGCGGTGACCGACGAATCCACCCCGCCCGACAGGCCGAGTATCACGTGATCTTCACCTATCTGGTCGCGTAACCGGGTTACCGCGTCTTCAATAATTTTATCCGGCGTCCATAGCGCTTCACACCCGCAAATATCAAGCACGAAACGTTGCAGGATCTGCTGTCCTTGATGGGTATGGGTCACTTCCGGATGGAACTGCACGCCATAAAACCGTTTGTTTTCGTTGGCCATAACGGCGAAACGGCAGGATTCGGTACTGGCGACAGTCACAAAATCCGCAGGGATGCTGGTCACCTTGTCACCATGGCTCATCCACACATCCAGCAGCGGTTTGCCGTTGGCGCTTAACGAGTCCTGGATATCGCGCACCAGAGCACAGTCTTGCAACACTTCTACCTGGGCATAACCGAATTCGCGCTGGTTGGATCCTTCCACTCGCCCACCCAGTTGCATGGCCATGGTTTGCATACCGTAGCACACACCCAGCACCGGTACACCGGCCTGATAGACGTACTCGGGCGCAATCGGGCTATCCTGTTCTGTGGTACTTTCCGGGCCGCCGGAGAGAATAATGCCGCTGGGGGCAAAAGCGCGAATCTGCGCCTCAGTCACATCCCAGGCCCACAGTTCGCAGTAGACGCCAAGTTCGCGGACCCGCCGAGCAATCAGCTGGGTATATTGCGAACCAAAATCCAGGATTAGAATGCGATGCTTATGAATATTATCTGTCATATGGGGCGTATTCCAGGAGCGGATATCAATATGAAAAAACCACCCGACCGCAGTCGGGTATAGTTAAAACGGGGAATGGCCGGCCTCAGCCATTCCGCAACTCAGGATTCGCGTACAGCTAGGGCTTAGCCCATGCGGTAGTTAGGCGATTCCTTGGTAATAGCAACGTCGTGAACGTGGCTCTCCTGTATGCCGGCGCCGCTGATGCGAACGAATTCAGCCTTGGTGCGCAGTTCGTCGATAGTAGCACAGCCGGTCAGACCCATACAGGAACGCAGGCCACCCATTTGTTGATGCACAATCTCTTTTAGTCGGCCCTTGTAGGCGACTCGGCCTTCGATACCTTCAGGCACCAGTTTATCGGCGGCGTTGTCGGTCTGGAAATAACGGTCGGATGACCCTTTGGACATCGCGCCAAGGGATCCCATGCCACGATAGGATTTGAACGAGCGGCCCTGGAACAACTCGATGTCACCCGGGGACTCTTCGGTACCCGCCAGCAGCGAGCCAACCATCACGCAGGACGCGCCGGCGGCGATGGCTTTGGCAATGTCGCCGGAAAAACGGATGCCGCCGTCGGCGATAACCGGGATTCCGGTGCCTTCCAATGCGTCAACCGCGTCGGAAATGGCGGTAATTTGCGGTACACCAACGCCGGTAACGATGCGGGTGGTACAAATGGAACCTGGGCCAATACCGACTTTGACCGCGCTGACACCGGCTTCGACCAGCGCGACGGCACCGGCACCGGTGGCGACGTTACCGCCGATAATTTGCAAATCAGGGTATTTGTTGCGGGTTTCACGAATACGCTGCAGTACCCCTTCGGAGTGACCATGGGAGGAGTCGATCAACAGCACATCAACGCCGGCGACAACCAGCGCGTCGATGCGATCTTCATTGCCGGCACCGGCACCCACTGCGGCGCCAACACGCAGACGACCACGTTCGTCTTTGCAGGCGTTTGGCTTACGTTCGGCTTTTTGGAAATCCTTCACCGTGATCATGCCGAGCAGATGGAAATGCGCGTCGACCACCAAGGCTTTTTCCACGCGTTTTTCATGCATCTTTTGCAGCACCACCTCGCGGGCCTCACCTTCCTTGACGGTCACCAGACGCTCTTTCGGCGTCATGACCGCAGTGACCGGCTGAGACAAATCAGTGACAAACCGCACGTCGCGGCCGGTGATAATACCGACCAGTTCGTTGTCGTCGGTTACCACGGGAAAACCGGCAAATCCGTAACGGGCAGTCATTTCTTTCACTTGGGACAGCGTGGTGCCGGGGGTGACGGTTTTAGGGTCGGTGACCACCCCGCTTTCATGTGTTTTCACCCGACGCACTTCTTCCGCCTGGCGCTCAATAGACATGTTTTTGTGGATAAAACCAATGCCACCTTCCTGGGCCAGGGCGATCGCCAAAGGCGCTTCGGTCACCGTATCCATGGCAGCGGACAGCAAAGGGATATTCAAGCGTATGGTTTTAGTCAGTTGCGTGCCAAGTTCGGCCGTGTTAGGCAAAACGGTAGAATGCGCGGGTAACAGGAGGAGATCGTCGAACGTCAGTGCTTCTTTAGCGATACGTAGCATATGCAATATCTCACCGAATTAATGTATAAAATATTGCCGTGGCATTATACAGAACGTAACCGATTGCCTCCAGCACTTTTTAAAAAAAATGCTTGATAACCGCGACACGATAAGTAATATCAACCGATTAACCTTTGTTTTAGGAAGTTGATCTGGCTCACATGTCCATACCCCCTACCGCGCTGATTTTTACCGTCTCCCGTCTTAACCAGGCGGTACGAGAACTGCTGGAAGGCGAAATGGGCCAGGTCAGGCTTACCGGCGAAATCTCCAACTTTTCACAGCCCGCGTCTGGCCACTGGTATTTTACCCTCAAGGATGACCGGGCTCAGGTGCGCTGCGCCATGTTTCGTAACAGCAACCGGCGGGTCACTTTTGCGCCGCGTAACGGTCAACAGGTGCTGGTGCGCGCGGCGTTGACGCTGTATGAACCGCGCGGCGACTATCAGCTGATTGCCGAAAGTATGCAACCTGCCGGCGACGGTTTGCTGCAGCAGCAGTTTGAGCTGCTTAAAGCGCGCCTGTCCGCCGAAGGACTTTTTGACCAAATCCATAAGCAGCCATTGCCCAGCCCAGCCCGCAAAGTAGGCGTGATCACCTCCGCCAGCGGCGCGGCGCTGCACGATATTCTGAATATTTTGCGCCGGCGCGACCCGTCGCTACCGGTGGTGATATACCCCACCCCAGTGCAGGGGCTGGACGCGCCGGCGCAGATCGTCCGGGCGATTGAAAACGCCAATCGGCGTGGCGAATGCGATGTGCTGATCGTCGGCCGGGGTGGTGGATCGCTGGAAGACTTATGGAGCTTTAACGATGAACGGGTCGCTCGGGCAATATTTGCCAGCATCTTGCCGGTGGTCAGCGCCGTTGGCCATGAAACCGATATCACCATTGCCGACTTCGTCGCCGATTTGCGCGCACCGACCCCTTCTGCCGCAGCGGAACTGGTCAGTCGCAATCAATTGGAACTGGTGCGACAAATCCAGTCGCAGCGCCAGCGTCTGGAAATGGCGCTGGATTATTATCTGGCGCAGCGGCTACAGGCCTTTACCCGTCTCCAGCACCGTTTGCAGCAGCAGCATCCCCATCTGCGCCTGGCTCGTCAGCAAACCGCGCTCATCAAGTTACGCCGCCGCCTGGATGATAACCTACAGGGGCAGTTGCGCCTGGCGCAACGCCGCCATGAACGCACACTTCAGCGCTTGCATCAGCAGGCACCCGCTGCACGCATCAGCCGCGCGCAGCAGCAGTTGCAAAGCCTGCGCTACCGCCTGCAGCAAAGCATCGCCGCCCCCTTAAACCAGCAAGGGCGGCTGCAGGAGTTGGGTTATCAATTGCAGCAGGGAATGAATCGCCAGTTAAACCAACGGCAGCAGTCGTTCGGTAGGTTGTGTTCGCAGTTGGAGGCGGTCAGCCCGCTTAAAACCCTGGCGCGCGGCTTTAGCGTCACTACCAACGCCTCGGGCGCCCTGATCCGGCAAACTGTGCAGGTGAAAACCGGTGACCGGCTGACCACCCGTTTGACCGACGGTTGGGTGGACAGCCAGGTGATGACCGTAACACCGGCTGCGTTGCCGTCGCCCCGGGGCGCGAAATAAGTTCACCGCCACCACGCACTCACCTTAGCCTTGCTACCAGGCGCTATGAATTGACCTTGAATGCATCCGCGTTAACGCGCGCCAGCCAGTTATAACCGGCACCGATCAGCAGCAGCACGCAGGTGCCGAAAAACACCGGCCGCATACCAAAATGTCCGCCAATCATGCCACCCATCAGTGGGCCCACCACCTGGCCCAGATACTGAGCGGACGTCGAATAACCTAACATCTTACCGGCGATGTTATCCGGCACGTTATGACGAATCACGCTGGCGATACAGGGAAGCAATCCTCCCAGGGCCAGGCCCATGAAAAAGCGCAGCACCACCAGTTGCCATCCCTGGGTAACCAAGGCCTGGGGGATTAACAGCAGTGACGCCGCCAACAGACAGCCGATGATCACGTTCCATGAGCCAACGCGATCCGCCAGACGTCCTAGCCAGGACGCAGAGATAATGCTGCCCAGGGCAGCACTGGCCATGGTGAGGCCCGCCACCAAGGTCACATGGGAAGACGCGACCCATTGCGCCACATACAGCGTAATAATCGGCTCGATAGACATATTGGCAACCATCAGCAGGGTTCCGGTCACCAGCATCGCCACCACCGGCTGGCTAAAGCCGATGACGTTGCCAGCAGTTGACACGCTCGCTCGCCGAGCACCGGATCCCGGTTCCTCTTTAAGCAGGAAGGTGGTGACCAGAAAAGAGATAAAGATCACCGCACCTGCGACAATAAAGGTGGCACGGATCCCGATCAATGGCGGCAGAGTACCGCCAATCAACGGCCCGATAACATTGCCCGCCATAATACCCGAGGACAGTACCCCTAACGCCCAGCCGGTGCGAGCCTTAGGGGTCTGCGTCGCCACCAGGATCATGGAACCGGACGCATAACCCCCCAACAGGCCAGCCAGCAGACGTAGCGCCACCAGTTGCCCCACGCTGTGCGCCATGCCCAGTAGCGTCATGGCAATGGCCATGCCCAAACTTGCGCGGATCAACATCAGCTTGCGGCCGTAGCGATCCCCTAAACGCCCCCACAGCGGCGCGGTCAGCGCGGCGCTAAAAAATGTCGCCCCATAGGCCAGGCCCGACCATTGGCTGATGGCCGCAGGGTGGGTCACCCCCAGTTGCTCAATATATAGCGGAAGAAATGGCAGCAGTAGCGTCATCGCAATGATGGTCGTAAACGAGCCAAACACGCAGACCGCTAAATTTCGCTGCCAGTAGCGGTTGCCATCGACCAAGGCGGCAGGGGTGGCACTGAGCATTGATGACTCCTTTCGCTGGCCAAATACGAAACACGGAAAATTTATTTTTTTCAGGACGCAACGCATCAAAGAAGCAGAAATAATATCAATCTACTCGACATAAAAACAACTTCTGCCGGGCACAAAAAAAATGGCGAAACCACGAGCTGCTATTTATTTTGGTATTAAAGACGATACGGTGGTGAAATGGCGAATATCACGTAGATAACACTTTAATTATCCTTTTAGCTATGATAAAAAGACGGTAACCACTTGTTAATGAAAAGTAAAAATATCAAAGGATAAAAGAAAAAATTATTTATTTTCAATAATTTAACATCCATAAGTAATGTATATCTTAACCGGACAGTAACATCACTTTTTAGTTTACTTAGCCGCTGTCGGCTAATAGAATCGAAAAGTAATAGCAGACAGTATTGGGTTAAAAGCAATCTCAATAATATTGCCCTGCGGTATACACTCCATCTTTCAAATTGCAGATACGTTGGCTACACGTGGTAACCCGAATCACTTACTTAGATAAGTTCATCGGGACGTCACGCCTTTGTCGCCGGTCTGCAACCCGAAAGCTTTTGTGTAGAGACTTAATTTCTTACATAGAGACACTGCGCATGAAAGAGCATTTCATCGCATCCCTTTGCATGAATTTGTTGGCGTCAGCCCAACAGCAAAAGGCTGCGAATAACGCCCCAGTGGATGTTGTCCTTATTGGGGGCGGCGTCATGAGCGCCACGCTTGGGACCTACATTAAGGAACTGGAACCCGACTGGACCATCAATATGTACGAGCGGCTGGATAAAACCGCTGAAGAGAGCTCCAATGGCTGGAATAACGCCGGTACCGGGCATGCGGCGTTTTGTGAATTAAACTATACACCGCAGCAGGCAGACGGCTCTATCGATATCACCAAGGCGGTATCGGTCAACGAGTCGTATGAAATATCCCGTCAATTTTGGGCCTATCTGGTTAAAAACCGGATATTGGGCGATCCCAAGACCTTTATCAATAACGTTCCCCATATGAGTTTTGTCTGGGGGGAAGAGGACGTGAATTACCTGCGCAAACGCTACACCGCGCTACAGCAAAGTACGCTATTCCATGGCATGGAGTATTCAGAAGACAGCCATCAAATCAAACAGTGGGCGCCGATGATCATGGAAGGGCGTAAACCTTTCCAGAAAGTGGCCGCGACCCATATGGCCATGGGCACCGATGTCAATTTTGGCGAATTGACCCATCAAATGCTCAGCGCACTGGACAAGCATGACAATATCAATTTGCATCTGCAGCATGAGGTGGTTGATATCAGCCGCAATGCTGACAATACCTGGACGGTAAAGGTGGCCGATTTGGCCAACCAGGGGAAACAAACCTCAGTGCGGGCGCGTTATGTGTTTATCGGCGCCGGCGGTGCTTCGCTGCGTTTGTTGCAAAAATCCGGCATTCCCGAAGCCCGTATCTATGCCGGTTTCCCGGTCGGTGGCAAGTTTCTGGTCAGTACCCGTCCCGAGGTAGTTAACGGTCATTTGGCCAAAGTATATGGTAAGGCGTCGGTGGGCGCGCCGCCAATGTCGGTGCCGCATATTGATACCCGCATGCTGGATGGCAAACGAACCCTGCTGTTCGGCCCCTATGCCACCTTTAGCAGTAAATTTCTTAAGCGCGGTTCCTGGCTGGATCTGTTCGGTTCTTTGACCTGGCAGAACCTGCTACCCATGCTGCGTGTTGGTCTGGACAATTTCGGCCTGGTGGGTTATTTGGTGGAACAAGCACTCATGTCGCCCCCAAAACGCCTGGAGGCGCTGCGAGAATATTACCCGCAAGCCGAGATCGAGGACTGGGAACTTATGGATGCCGGCCAACGGGTACAAATCATTAAAAAAGATCCGATCAAAGGGGGCATTTTACAGTTCGGCACGGAAATGGTCAGCTCGGCCGACGGCACACTGGCTGCGCTGTTGGGTGCGTCGCCTGGCGCCTCCACTGCCGCGCCCATCATGCTGGAACTGTTGGCGAGCATGTTCAAGGAACGTGCGGCTAGCGATGCCTGGCGCGATAAGCTGCGTGAGATGATCCCCTCTTATGGTCAAACCCTGGACGGCAGTGTCGAAATGACCAATAAGATTCGGGCCTACACCTGCGACATTCTGCAATTGGCCTACCGTGAATCAGGGCTGGGGGATAATGGCACCGGTGCTGAACACTGGAACAACCTGTCGAAAGTCATCTAACCGCCGGCGCGCATAAACCAGCATCGGCGCCCATAGCGCAATAACCACTCTATTTCGGGTGGTGGCCCAGGCACCGGCGATGACATATGACAGGTAATGCAGCGGCTCAAGTGGGCCGCTGACGCATCCCAGCCGCGATCGGCACTCTCTTTGTGGGCGAAACCCTGTTTCCTTGATATGAGCGCAATTAGCGCCGTAATTGCGCGGCGATCTGCTGCAACCGTTCCGCCAGCTGCAGATGATTTTCATGGCCAGTACCCGGTTTGGCAGTGGAACCGCGAATAACCAGTTGGGTAGGTAAAACCAGCGATTGCGCCCCCTGGCGAGGGCCGTCATTAATATAAGCCACCAGCCGATTCACCGCTTCCCGACCCAGACAGTCAAAATCCTGAGAAACCGTGGTGAGCGACGGCAGGAAAAAAGCACTATCACGGGTATCATCATAACCAATAAGCGATATCCTCGCCGGTACGTCAAGCCGCAACTGTTGTAGCGCACTTAGCGCGCCAAGCGCCATCTGATCATTCCCTACCAGCAGCGCGGTAAAGGCATCCGGGTTACGGGTCATCTCCAGGGTACAATGATAGCCGCTTTGGGCGCTCCAATCCCCCTGGCGGCATATCGCCGGCGCTAAACCATACTCCTGTAGCGTCCGTTGCCAACTTTCTAAACGCAGTCGGGCAGAAACCGACGCGAGCGGTCCAGACAACAGTCCGAAGCTGCGGTGCCCCTGCCGGTATAAATGCTCTACGCTGGCCCGTGTCCCATCGTTAGGGTTAAAAATCACATGGAATACCTGCACGCTGGGCGGGACGTCTAGAAATAAACAGGGCAAGCGCGGGTTATCTGCAGCGACCTGCTGCGCCTGTTGCGCGTCCAGCGGCAGGTTCAACATCACGCCATCCACCCGTTGCGCCTGCAACTCATCCAGCGCCCGTTGCAATCCCCCGCCCGCGTCGCCATCGGCCAGTGCAATCAGCACGTTAAATCCCTGCTGGCTGGCGTAATATTTTAACGCAGAGGCAATTTGCGCCGGGGCGTGCAGCCCCAGTGATATGGTCACCAGCCCCAGCGTAAATCCGCGCTTGCCCGCCAACTGCTGGGCCATACGATTAGGCACATAGTTGAGCGCTCGGATAGCGTCCGCCACCTTAGCCCGGGTGGCGTCGGTAACATGGGCCGATTGGTTAAGAACTCTGGATACCGTTTGGTAAGACACGCCGGCCCGGCGGGCCACATCATCCAATGTGGCGTTTTTTGGTTTCAATACGTCTCTCCCGACAGTCCATCAAACCTCTCGTGGCGGCAATCATCCAGCCCTTTTGCCATGCCGTTAACGGGAGGGCATTATCTGATAGCCGTCCTCACACAGGCACGCTACATGTCACTACATAACACGACATGATACGACATGCAGGCACACTGTAAGTTATGCGCTCACATCATAACAAAAAGCACACCGAGCATTGCAATATTGGCATAGATATTTGCTTACTGGGTCATATTATTTGCCGTTCGGCATTGCTAAGATGACACTATATCCTTCAATATTACAATATGTGAGCGGATAACATTGCGCTCAAACCGAATCCGATTAACCGCCGCCTCGCGGCTAAAGGTAGACTATGTCTCACTTGCGCCCTGCCATCTTGTCCTCTTTACGTACCGTCCTATCACGCGAGGATTGGCAAAATCCTGCCGTGACCCATTACCATCGACTGGCGGCCCATGCGCCCTTTCACAGTTGGCAGGACGCGGAATCAGCGCGCATTGACGAGATCAGCCCAAACCTGCAGTCGCTCGATGGCGAGTGGGGTTTTAGCTATCACCCACGCCCCCAGGCGGTACCCGAAAGCTGGTTGCAAGAGGATTTACCCGCGACGGAAAATATTACCGTACCGTCAAATTGGCAACTGGCGGGTTATGACCAGCCCATCTATACCAACGTAAAATATCCGATACCGGTCAATCCACCATGGGTGCCCGATCGTAACCCGACCGGGTGCTATTCCCGCGATATCAGCATCCCGCAAGCATGGCTCAATGATGGCCAAACCCGGATTATTTTTAATGGCGTGAACTCGGCGTTTTATCTGTGGTGCAATGGCGTTTGGGTGGGTTATTCCCAAGATAGCCGGCTGCCGGCGGAGTTTGATCTGACGGCGTATTTGCATTCGGGTGCCAACCGGCTTTGTGTCATGGTGTTGCGCTGGTGCGATGGCAGCTATCTCGAAGATCAAGATATGTGGCGCATGAGCGGCATTTTTCGCTCCGTTTCGCTGTTGCATAAACCGCAGGTCGGTTTTGGTGATATCCAAATCCACACCCATCTGGATGCGCTTTTCACTGATGCTACCCTTGAGGTCGCCGTGGCGGTAGTCCCTCCAGCGGCGGCGACAAACCATACTCTCGACATCTCATTATGGCGAGAGGGGCAAACGGTGGCAACTCAGCGCTGCCCGCTGGGCACAGCGATTATCGACGAACGTGGTCGTTATGCTGAGCGGGTAAATGTCGCGATCCCGGTATCGTCCCCACGGCTATGGAGCGCCGAAACGCCCGATTTATATCGGGTGGTAGTGGTCCTGCGCGACGGCGAAAACCGCACGGTGGAGGTGGAGGCTTATGATGTCGGTTTCCGCCAGGTTGAAGTGAAGCAGGGTCTACTGCGGTTAAACGGTCAACCCTTGTTGATCCGCGGCGTTAACCGGCATGAACATCATCCCGGCCGTGGTCAGGTGATGGATGCCGAGACCATGCGCCAGGATATTGTGTTGATGAAACAAAATAATTTCAATGCGGTCCGCTGTTCGCACTATCCCAACCATCCGCTGTGGTATCGCTTATGTGACCAGTACGGGTTATATGTGGTGGATGAAGCCAATATCGAAACCCACGGCATGGAACCCATGAGTCGGCTGGCGGACGATCCGCAGTGGTTTGCCGCCTTTAGCGAACGGGTGACCCGCATGGTGCAATGCAATGGCAACCATGCCAGTATTATTATCTGGTCGCTGGGCAATGAATCCGGTCATGGCGCCACCCATGACGCATTATACCAATGGGTGAAAACCCGCGATCCCAGCCGCCCGGTGCAATATGAAGGTGGCGGTGCCAACAGCCGTGCTACCGATATTATCTGCCCGATGTATGCCAGGGTGGACCAGGATCAGCCCTTTGCGGCGGTACCAAAATGGTCAATCAAAAAATGGATTGGCCTGCCAGAAGAACATCGGCCACTGATCCTGTGTGAATATGCCCACGCCATGGGCAACAGTCTGGGTGGTTTTGCCGATTACTGGCATGCTTTTCGGCAATATCCGCGTTTGCAGGGCGGGTTTATCTGGGATTGGGCCGATCAGGCACTGGACCTCACCGGCACCGATGGCAAAACCCATTGGGCATATGGTGGTGACTTTGGTGATCAACCCAACGATCGCCAGTTCTGTCTGAACGGTCTGGTATTCCCCGATCGCACGCCACACCCGGCCATGGTAGAGGTCAAACAGCAGCAGCAATATTTTCAGTTCCAACTGCTGGAGAGCCAGCCGCTGCGCATAAAGATCACCAGTGAATATCTGTTTCGCACCTGCGACAATGAGGTCATGCACTGGTCGTTGGCGTGCGAAGGTATCACCGTGCAACGCGGGGAAATACGGCTCGTCCTGAAACCACAACACACCATCGAACTGACCCTATGCGACAGCTTGCCACAGCCGGACCGGCCAGGGGCACTCTATTTGCAGGTCAGCGTCGAGCAGCCGCAAGCCACCCCCTGGTCACCGCCCGGACACCGGGTAGCATGGCAACAATGGCCACTGGAGAGCGGTATTATCACGCCGCGACTCATCGATCCACCCCCGGGGAAGGCGCCTGTACTGGAGGAAAATGACCAGGCATTTAGCGTGCGCCAGGGTACACAGCGCTGGATCGTGGATAAACACAGCGGTCTGCTCGTCCAGTGGTATCGTGACGACGTGCCAGGACTGAATGCGGCACTCACCGATCAGTTTATCCGCGCGCCGCTGGATAACGATATTGGTGTTAGTGAAGCAGATAGGATCGATCCAAAGGCTTGGGTTGAGCGCTGGCGTGCCGCCGGTCTGTTTGATCTTAACCGTCGCTGCCTTTCCCTGCGGGCGGAGCAGTTGGCGGATCGGGTGATATTACGATCGGTACAGGGCTATTACTCTCGCGATACGCTGCTCATTCAGAGCGTGTGGCTTATCACCATCGACAGCTCCGGGCACCTGGAGACCGATATCCAGGTAAGCGTATCACCGAGCCTGCCGCCCCTGCCGCGCGTCGGGGTGGTTTGCCAGCTTGCGGACACGCCGCAGACGGTAGATTGGCTGGGTTTAGGGCCACATGAAAACTATCCAGATCGCTGTGCCTCGGCGCTATTTTCCCGCTGGCAACTGCCGGTGTCGCAGATGTTTACCCCTTATATCTTCCCGAGTGAAAATGGCTTGCGCTGTGATACCCGGCACCTGTCGGTAGCGGATTGGCAAATCGACGGCGAATTCCATTTTTCCGTCAGCCCCTACAGCACGGGCCAGCTCACCAATGCCACCCATTGGCATACGTTAAAACCGGAAACCGGACTCTGGCTGCACCTTGATGCCCAGCATATGGGTGTGGGCGGTGATGACTCATGGAGTCCCAGTGTACATCCAGAGTATCTGCTCAACCAGCGCGAGTACCGTTATACGCTGAGTTGGCGGCGGGAGTAGCGCCCTGGCTGTCGCCGCGAAGTGAGTTATACTTTATATGTTAATTATTAACATTAAGAGGCGCTTGTGGGTATCTATACTTCACGTTATCAATGCGTTATCCCGCCTTATATTCTACGACGGATTATCGAAAAGGGCAGTGAACATCAACGGCGTTATGCACAACATACTCTAACTCATGTTCACGCCTTGATGGGCCATAATCCCCTGCCCATCCGCTATCAGGCGGCAGAACAGGCTGGCAAGGCCGAGCGTGCTATTTATGATGCGCGCAATACCATGAATTTGCCCGGTACGCTGCTACGCAAGGAAAGCCAACCGGCAGTGTCGGATGTCGCCGCCAATGAGGCGTATGATTATTTAGGCGTAACCTACGACTTTTATTGGCAGATTTTCCATCGTAACTCCCTTGATGATAAGGGACTGCCATTAACCGGTAGCGTACATTACGGTAGCGCTTATCAAAATGCCTTCTGGAACGGTGAGCAAATGGTATTTGGCGATGGCGACGGTGAAATTTTTAACCGTTTTACCATCGCCATTGACGTAGTGGCTCATGAGTTGACCCATGGGGTGACGGAATCCGAAGCCAATTTAGTCTACTTTGAACAATCCGGCGCGTTAAATGAATCCATGTCGGATGTGTTTGGCTCGCTGGTAAAGCAGTTTCACTTGCGCCAGACCGCCGACCAGGCTGATTGGATTATCGGTGAAGGTTTGTTAGCCGCGGGCATCAAGGGCAAAGGCCTTCGTTCGATGTCGGCGCCGGGCACGGCTTACGACGATCCGGTCTTGGGCAAGGATCCGCAACCGGCCGATATGGACGGATTTGTGCATACCCGTGAAGATAACGGCGGTGTGCACCTTAATTCCGGCATTCCCAACCGAGCATTTTATCTGACAGCCATGGTATTAGGGGGCAATGCTTGGGAGAAAGCCGGTAACATCTGGTATGCCACAATATGCGATAATGGCCTAAAGCAAAACGCCGATTTCGCCGCCTTCGCCCATCTGACCGTTAAGCATGCCAGTGCACTTTTTTCCGATGACACTGCCGCCGCTGTTACCGACGCTTGGCGGCAGGTCGGTGTGTTAGCCAAAGCCAAATAGCGGTTTCGGAGGCATGACATGATGTTGTTATCCCCATTAGATGAACATACGGTACTTGACGTGACCCGCGAGGGGGGGCTGGCCTTTATACCGGCGTTTAACGTACACCAACGGGTCGCCTGGTGTGATCTCCCGTTGACGCAACGCGAACGCCTGTGTGCACTGATTAATCCCATGGCATCACAGGCAGCCGCTGACAGCGGCCCCAGTGCCGGACGCGGCGATCAGCGGTTTTATCGTATTTTGATTTTAGGACAAGATCCCGCACGGCACTTGCCGCCAGAATTCGAAATTGTGGTACCGGAAAGCAGCGCACCACCTGAATTGGCGATGTTATGGAAAAAAGGCAGATTGGAGTAGGTTAAGCGTGTCGACGCGGGGTTTACAGTGGGGCATACAACAGATTAACCCGCCGTTTAGAAATAAGGCCGTCGCCATGGGAACAAAAATAATCCACCGCGCCGCAAGCTTTAAGCACATCAAGCGGTTTACTACAATCCGGGCAAAGCGCCAACTGCTGGTAACGTCGCTGACAATGGTCACAATAGACATGATCATCGTGCGATTGCAGCGGAGATTGGCAAACCGGGCATCGCATTTCCATAGAATTCTCCTGTTCACATGCTGCTGGCATGATGGTCAACATCGTAACACACCGTCAAGCCTTGCGTATTCCCAGGCATGTGATAACGGCTCTCATCCTTGAGAACCCTCCAGCCGACCAAACATGCTCACCGGTGTAAGACTTATTTGCTCTTTTTGATATGGCTTATCAAACGCTTACGTTTACGCATCTGATTAGGCGTCAAGGTATTGTGCCGGCCGGCAAAGGGATTGGTTCCTTCATTGAACTGTATCCGGATCGGTGTACCCATGATTTCTAACGAGCGGCGGAAATAGTTCATCAAGTAACGTTTATACGAATCGGGCAGGCTTTTAACTTGAGTCCCGTGAATCACCACAATCGGCGGGTTATATCCACCAGCATGGGCATATTTGGGTTTTACCCGTCGGCCACGCACCAATGGTGGTTGATGTTCTTCCACTGCCATCAACATGATCTTGGTCAGCATTGAGGTATTGATACGTTTCGTTGAACAGCGGTAGGCTTCATTCACGGATTCAAACAGGTTGCCCACGCCGCTGCCATGCAACGCCGAGATAAAGTGCACCCGCGCAAAATCGATAAAGCCCAGGCGCATATCCAGCGTTTCTTTAACCTCATCCTTGGTTTCCTGCGTCAATCCGTCCCATTTGTTGACTGCGATGACCAACGAACGTCCGCTATTAAGGATAAAACCCAAAAGGGAGAGATCTTGATCGGAGATACCTTCACGGGCGTCGATAATCAGCAGAACAACGTTAGCGTCTTCAATCGCCTG
Source organism: Acerihabitans sp. TG2 (assembly GCF_035013185.1). Lineage (NCBI taxonomy): Bacteria > Pseudomonadati > Pseudomonadota > Gammaproteobacteria > Enterobacterales > Pectobacteriaceae > Acerihabitans > Acerihabitans sp. TG2. Next base: position 72,599 of record NZ_JAYGJO010000023.1, on the reverse strand, counting down.
CAACGTTTTGATCACCGAAAATTTCTCCACCGTTTCGGAGATTTTACCGCGCTTGCGCACCCCGGCGGTATCGATGAGGATATATTCCCGCTCATCACGCACCATCGGAATATAGATGCTGTCGCGGGTAGTGCCCGGCATGTCAAACACCACGACACGATCCTCACCCAGGATCCGATTGGTCAAGGTGGATTTGCCCACGTTGGGACGACCGACAATAGCCAGCTTGATCGGCAAAGACTGTGGATCGAACTCCTCCTCTTCATCGGGGGGAATTTGGTAATCCTCGTCGTCCTCATCGGTCCAAGGCTCCATACCAGGGTATTCAATCTTCTCGGCGGGAGCTTCGTCCTCAATCAGCGGCTGCAATACATGTTCCATCAGCCCGTTAACACCACGGCCATGGGAAGCGGCAATGGCAAAAACTTCACCCAGCCCAAGGGAATAAAAATCGCCCACCGCACTTTCAGCATCGATGCCATCGGTTTTATTGGCCACAACTACCGTGGTCTTCTTACGGCTACGCAGATGTTTGGCTATGCCCTGGTCGGCCGCCATCATGCCAGCGCGACCGTCAACCATGAACAGCACAATGTCCGCTTCTTCAATGGCCACCAGCGACTGGCCGGCCATGCGGGTTTCGACGCCGTCTTCGGTGCCGTCGATACCGCCGGTATCAACAACAATAAATTCATGGCCTTCCCATTCCGCACGACCGTACTTGCGGTCACGCGTCAGCCCGGGGAAATCCGCCACCAACGCGTCGCGAGTCCGCGTTAATCGATTAAACAGGGTGGATTTTCCTACGTTCGGGCGCCCGACTAGCGCGACGACAGGTATCATTGTTACAACCTCATCAGGTAATTTTAATTATTCAGCATATAAACAAAGCTGATTATATAAGACAAAACGGCTCCTGAACATGTCAGGAGCCGTTAATGGCCCGCTCGCGCAAACCTTCGGCGGCGGCGTGGTAAGGAAACTAGCGGGTAAAGGCGTAAACCTCACCGTTTTTCGACTGTACCAACAGTTTACCACCGGCTACGACAGGTGTGCTCTGCAAGCCCGAACTATCAACTTTTTGTTGCGTCACAAAACGGCCATCGGTGGTATTCATCCAATGGAGATAACCTTCGGCATCGCCGACTACGATGTAGCCGTCGAACAATACCGGCGCGGTTAAGTTACGGTGCAATAGCTCACTTTGACGCCAGATTTCCACACCGCCCTGTGTATCAAACGCCACCAGGCGATCATTTTGATCCACCACATAAATGCGGCCACCGTCAACGATAATGTCGTTCACCGAGCCGACTTCACGCTTCCAGATAATTTGGCCAGACCGGAGATCCAGTGCCGCCAGATCGCCATTATAAGCAAGCGCATACACCACGTTGTTGACCACAACCGGCGTCATATTCACGTCGTCCAGGCGGGCGATTTCGGTCGCGCCGCTAGGCTTTGAAATACGCTGCTGCCAAATCATCTGGCCTTGCTTCATCATCACTGCGCTGACACGGCCATTATCGCCACCGACGATCGCCGCACCAAACGCGGGTGTAGGTGCCGACTCGCCACGCAGCGTAAGCGCTGGCATATCCAAATTAACGGTCCACTTAACCGTGCCATCCGTTTCGTCGAGTCCCTGCAACATGCCATTGCTGGTATGCACCAGTACCAGGCCGTCGCTGATAACCGGCGTCGACAGGGCTTCCCCCGCCACTTTGGTCTGCCAGGCGACAGTGCCATCTTCAGCATTTAGAGAATAGACCTGGGCCTTTTCACTGCCGATAAAAACGTGTCCATTGGCAACCGCCAGGCCGCCAGACAGCAGTGCTGGCAGGTTACTGGAGAAAAAACCGGTTTTTTCCGACAGATCCACCGACCAGATCTCTTTGCCGGTATCAATATCCATGGCTTTTACTACACCGTGGCGATCGGCAGCAAACACCCGGTTATCTTGCCAGGCTGGATGTAGGTTGGAGTAAAAAGCACCCGTGCCGTCACCGACCGAACGACTCCAAACTTCAGTAGGCTGAAATTGATTATCCACCTTAGGCAGCGCAGACATGGTAACCACATCTTCCTCACCGCTAAATAATGAACAACCACTGAGCAAGGCAATGGAAATCAGTCCTACAAAAAATGTTTTACGCAATTGCATGGGGTCCCTCTTAGCTGGCCAGGTTGTTCAGTTTCATGCGCAACAAGGCTTGTAATGCCTGAGGCGGGTTCGCTTTAAGCGCTTTTTCATACGCGTCACGCGCCGCTTGGTTGTTGCCTTTGATGACCTGCGCGTCGCCACGGGCATCCTCTACTAAAGCCGACCACCCTGCATGCGTAATATTGCCCAGGGTTTTTAGCGCGGCATCGACATTTTTCGTCTGTAACTGCACGCGTGCCAGCCGGATGTTAATCAGCGCCTGGAGATTTTCTTCCTTGGTCTGGGTTAACGCCTTTGCCAACTGCTGTTCTGCTGCGGTGAAATTGCCTTTATCCACATAATAACGCGCCAGATCCATAGCGGTCAGCGCACCATAATTGTTATGGTTCTCATCCGCGAATTTCTGCGCGGCATCAACGCTCTTTTGACCGGTGTCCTTGGTCAGCGCCGTATTAACCTGCTGCCATGATGCCGACGAGGCCAGCATGCTGTCGTTTTGATGGTTATGCCAATAACGCCAGCCCACCAACGCGGCAATACCGATGACCACGCCGATAACCAACGCTTTACCGTTATCGGCTAAAAACTGGCCAAGCGCTTCACGTTGTTCGTTTTCCGAACTGTAGACTTCCACGGTGTCCTTCTCCTTAACCTAATATCGATGCCAGGCGCGCCGCTATATCGCTTTGTGCCAGCGACTCCTGGTCGCCCGTGGCCAGATTCTTTACCACCACCCGTTGCGTGGCAATTTCGTCCTCACCGAGCACCAGAGCCAGTCTGGCGCCCCATTTATCGGCTCGGCCGAACTGCTTTTTAAAATTACCACCGCCGTGGTTGGTCATGAGACGCAATTCGGGCATGGCGTCGCGAATGCGCTCCGCCAACGCCATAGCCGCACCGAGAGTATCGGTTCCAGAAGCGATCAGATAGACATCCACCGCTGCTTTAGGCGTAAAGTCTGGATTCACCGCCTGCACCAGCAGTACCAGGCGCTCCAGGCCCATTGCAAAACCCACACCCGGCGTGGCACGCCCGCCAAGTTGTTCCACCAATCCATCATAGCGGCCACCGGCGCAAACGGTACCCTGTGCGCCAAGGCTGGTGGTCACCCATTCAAATACCGTGCGGTTGTAATAGTCCAGACCACGAACCAAACGCGGATTAACCGTATATGGGATGCCAGCAAGCGCTAAAAGTTCACACAGTCCGTCAAAGTGCTGCTGAGATTCATCATCAAGATAATCAGTTAACACCGGCGCAGCATTTAGCAAAACCTGGATTTCAGGGTTCTTGGTATCAAGAACCCGCAACGGATTACTGTACATGCGCCGCCGACAATCGTCATCCAGTTGGTCCTTGTGTTGCTCAAGAAAAGCCACCAACGCATCACGATAACGGGCTCGGGCCTCAAGGGACCCAATGGAATTGAGCTCCAGCGCAACATCTCCATCAATCCCCAGCGCCCGCCACATACGGGCGGTGAGTAAAATCAACTCCGCGTCGATATCCGGTCCCATCAGGCCAAAGACCTCAACGCCCATCTGATGAAACTGGCGGTAGCGCCCTTTTTGCGGGCGTTCGTAGCGAAACATCGGGCCGATATACCACAGACGCTGTTCCTGATTATAAAACAGGCCATGTTCAATACCGGCACGCACACATCCTGCCGTGCCTTCCGGTCGCAGCGTCAGGCTTTCGCCGTTGCGATCGTCGAAGGTGTACATCTCTTTTTCCACGACATCGGTCACTTCACCAATGGCGCGTTTAAACAGCGGAGTGGACTCAACCAGCGGAATGCGAATTTCACTGTAGCCATAGCCGGCCAATACGTTTTTGAGCACGCCTTCGATACGCTGCCAAATGGCGGTATCCGTCGGCAAATAGTCATTCATGCCACGGATAGCCTGGATATTGTTTGCCATGTCGATTCTCTTTGCGTTTTTAATTACTTATCAATCAAATTGACGACGATACGATTGGTTTCATCAAGCATGGCGGCCTTGGCGCGAATTTTCGCTTCGAGCTGATCGATCATTTGCTCGTTGTCAAAGCGCTCCCGCTGGCGCACGCCATCCTCATAGAAACCGCTTTTATTATGACCGCCAGTAACACCGATGGTTGACACCAGCGCTTCCCCCGGTCCATTGACTACACAGCCAATGATGGAAATATCCATCGGGGTAATAATATCTTCAAGCCGTTGTTCAAGCGCGTTAACGGTACCGATAACGTCGAACTCCTGGCGCGAGCAGGTTGGGCAGGCGATGAAATTGATACCGCGTGCCCGAATGCGCAAGGATTTGAGAATATCAAAACCGACCTTCACCTCTTCTACCGGGTCAGCGGCCAAGGAAATCCTCAGCGTGTCCCCAATCCCCTCACTGAGCAGCAACCCCAAACCAATGGCGGATTTCACTGAACCGCTTCGTGCCCCGCCCGCTTCGGTGATACCGAGGTGCAGGGGTTGTTCGATGCGCGAAGCCAGCAAACGGTAGGATTCAACCGCCAAGAAGACATCGGACGCTTTCACGCTCACCTTGAACTGATCAAAATTGAGACGCTGTAAAATATCCACGTGTCGCATGGCCGACTCCAGCAAGGCTTCAGGCGTGGGTTCGCCATAGCGTTCCTGGATATCCCGCTCTAGCGACCCCGCGTTAACCCCGATCCGAATGGGAATATTTTTATCGCGCGCGCAATCCACTACCGAACGAATGCGCGCCTCGCTGCCGATATTACCTGGATTAATGCGCAGGCAGTCAACGCCGTATTCCGCTACTTTTAGCGCAATGCGGTAATCAAAATGGATATCGGCCACCAGCGGGACGTTCACCTGCTGTTTGATCAGCCGAAAAGCGTCCGCGGCGTCCATAGTGGGTACGGACACTCGCACGATATCAGCCCCGACGCGTTCAAGGGCCTGAATTTGCCTCACGGTCGCGTCAACGTCGGTGGTTCGGGTGTTGGTCATCGACTGCACGGCAATTGGCGCACCATCACCAATGGGCACCTTGCCGACGTAAATTCGTGTTGATTTCCGACGGTTGATGGGTGCTTTATTATGCATCAGATTTTCTCCATAATTGCCGAACAGCCGCCAAATCGGCGGCTAATTTTCGTAAATATTTGCGGCGGCTGATGGGTGTTTATTATGCATAGGATTCTCTCCATGATTGCCGGACAGTCGCTTAGTTGGCGGCTATCGTAAATCGCGCAACCTGGTTAGATCTGACATACCGGCTGAGATCAACCTGTTTGCCCTGGAATTCGATTTTAACCGCCGCCGGAGCGCCAATTTTCAATTTATACGGCGCCTTGCCAGACAAATCCAACTTACCGCCATTGTGTTGCGTACCGCTGAACAGCTTCTTGCCAGTATCGTCCGTCACTTCCAGCCAGCAGTCTGCGGTAAAATTCATTACCAAGCCATCGGAGCCGGTTTCAGCTGACGCAGTCGTGGGCTGAGGCTCCGTGGTTGGGGTTGGTGCAGGTGCCGGCGTGGGGGCCGGTGTGCCTGCGGTAGTGCCGCTAGTGGTGGTGCTGCTAGCGGTATGGGTGTTGAGTGGAACATTCGTGCCTTGCTGCACAGACCCCGAGCTTGGCTCAGCCCCGGTTGACGGCGGATTAACCGCTGCGGTGCCATTTTCACTGTCCGTGGGTTGGCCAGCATCCTCCACTGAGGCACCGTCACCGCCGTTCAGGGAGATGGCGGCGTTATTATTGCTATCCGAACCCGGTAGCCGGTTAGAGGATTGATCAGCCATATCGGTAATATCTTTCTGCTGGGCCTGGTGATTTTGCCACCACCAGGCGCCGGTCAGACCGATGACCACGAATAAAATAAGCCAGGTGAACCCCATCAGCCAGCCGTCTCGTTTTTTGCGTGTTTTCCCTAAGGAAAAACTCTGCATAGGAGCCACTTTCGAGGCGCGGATAGGCGCCTGTTTTGCCATCATCGGCAATAGCTCTTCTTCGGAGACATGGACCAAACGGGCATAGGAGCGGATATATCCACGTAAAAACGTCGACGCCAAATTTGGGTTGGCCTTATCCTCTTCTATCTCCCTTACGGTTGTCACTTTCAGGCACAGGCGTTCCGCCACGGCCTGCTGGCTTAAGCCCATTTGTTCACGGGCCTGACGCAGGCGAGTACCTGTCGTCGTTGCTGCTGTTTGATCTTGGAGGGCTTCAGTATTCATTAGCTAGGAACTGCTGGTACTGTTTAGAGTGTGGAAAACTTCGCGCAAGCCGTGCGCCATAACGTTTTACGTCATTCTGGCGTCCCGCTAACGCAGCGAAACGAATCTGTAACCATAAACTTTCAGCGCTGGCTGGAAGTATATGCTGATAAACATTCAATAATAATTGTGCTTTGTCGCCTTTCCCTTCACTAAATTTCCGGTCAGCTTCCGCCAGCAAAGTCACGCCTTTTTCCGGATCGTATTTCAACGCACGACTCAGTAACTTGCGCGCTTCGTCGTTCTTGCCTGCTTTATAAAAACAATAACCGGCATTTTCCAGACTGTCGGCAACCAGACCATAATCTGCGGCCTGAGCAGCAGCGACAAACTGTTGTTGTGCCGGTACATACTGCCCTAAACTACATAAAAACGCACCGTAATTATTTAGGACTGTGCCGTTTTGCGGCGCCAATTTCAGCGCCAACCGATATCTATTCTGCGCTGCGGCGTTTTCACCGACCCGTTGTTCATATAACGCCATGCCCAGTTGAGTACGATAATCATCCGGTGCGCCTTTAACAGCCTTGTCAAGATTTTGCCGCGCCGCATCAAGATTATTGGCCGCCAAATACTCCATACCCAACTGCAACCGGGTTTGCGCCGACTGAGAAGAAACATCGGTTTGCTGCTTGTTACTCGCACATCCATTCAAAAAAACCACTAATACGACTAGGGTGACTCTACTTAACCGACTCAGCATCATGCCCATACCCTTCATCTTTCGCGCCGCAGGTGCGTTGGCTGCACTCGTTCACCCGAATCACTTACCTGTGTAAGCTCATCGGGATGCTCTCCCTTGCCGCCTGCCTGCAACCCGAAATCTTTTGGGTAAACCTTCATCTTTCGCGCCGCAGGTGCGTTGGCTGCACTCGTTCACCCGAATCACTTACCTGTGTAAGCTCATCGGGATGCTCTCCCTTGCCGCCTGCCTGCAACCCGAAATCTTTTGGGTAAACCTTCATCTTTCGCGCCGCAGGTGCGTTGGCTGCGTTACTCGGCTCATCCATGAGCCTCGCCCCTTTGGGGCCGCTGCAAGCAGCGTTCAAATCTGCTCCCGGCAGATTTGTCGTTCACCCGAATCACTCTGTAAGCTCATCGGGATGCTCTCCCTTGCCGCCTGCCTGCAACCCGAAATCTTTTGGGTAAACCTTCATCTTTCGCGCCGCAGGTGCGTTGGCTTTGGCTACGCCGCCAATCATCAAACGGTTTTGACGTCGATGGTTGCGCCGGCTTCGCGTATACGCAACGTTCTTTTGGTACGATCGATCACCTCACCCGCTAACTGGCCACAAGCAGCATCTATATCGTCACCGCGGGTCTTACGCACAATAGTGGTAAAACCATATTCCATCAATACCTTGGAAAACCGATCGACGCGGCTATTGGAGCTACGGCCATAAGGGGCGCCAGGAAAGGGGTTCCACGGAATAAGATTAATTTTACACGGCGTATCCTTTAGGCATTCAGCCAACTGGTGCGCATGTTCAGTGCCGTCGTTGATATGATCCAGCATAACGTATTCCACCGTGACCCGCCCTTGATTGGCATTGGATTTATCCAGGTAACGGCGCACCGAGCTTAAAAACATCTCGATATTATACTTTTTATTAATGGGTACGATTTCATCACGAATGGCATCGTTGGGCGCATGCAACGAGATGGCCAGCGCCACGTCAATCATTTCTCCAAGCTTATCCAGTGCTGGCACTACACCAGAGGTGGATAAGGTCACTCGGCGCTTGGACAGGCCAAAACCAAAATCGTCCAGCATGATCTCCATAGCCGGCACCACGTTGTTAAGGTTAAGCAGAGGTTCACCCATGCCCATCATGACAACATTGGTGATCGGCCGCTGCCCGGAGATGCCGACAGCACCGATAATTTTCGCCGCACGCCAAACCTGTCCGATGATTTCAGACACACGCAGATTTCGGTTGAATCCTTGCTGTCCCGTGGAGCAGAAAGTACATTGCAACGCACAGCCTACCTGAGAGGACACGCACAGAGTAGCGCGGTCATCTTCAGGTATATAGACGGTTTCGACCTGCTGTCCACCGACCTGAATGGCCCACTTGATAGTGCCATCGGTGGAACGCTGCTCGCTGGCAACTTCCGGGGCGCGAATTTCCGCCACCGCCTTTAACCGCGCGCGCAGATGTTTGTTGATGTCGGTCATCTGATCAAAATCATCACAGCAGTAGTGATACATCCATTTCATCACCTGATCGGCGCGGAAAGGTTTTTCACCCATCCCGGCAAAAAACTCACGCATCTGCGGGCGGTTCATATCCAGCAGGTTCAGTTTTTGACCAGTAGAAGGAGCGGTGTCGATAACAGAAATTGGCGTCGCTTCTGGCAGCACGGCAGGTATAAATGGAGATGACATAATGTAGGAATGCCTCGTTGTTACACGTTATGGCGTGGAGAAAATAATAAAATGCCCCGGCCGAGTACGGTTTAACGCTCATTCGGGGCGCATTAGAAATAGATTTTAGCGCACAGGCGGGTGGCTTAAAAGCATAAGCCCGGCTTTTTTATTAATTTTGCGGCGATGCTTAGCGTGTGCGGCGACAAATTTCATCTTCACTGAAGAAATAAGCGATTTCCCGCTCAGCGGATTCCACCGCATCCGAGCCATGCACCGCGTTTTCGGTGAAGCTGTCGGCATAATCTGCACGCAGGGTTCCAGCGAGGGCGTTAGCCGGATTAGTGGCGCCCATGATGTCGCGATTGCGGTGTACCGCGTTCTCGCCTTCCAGTACCTGAACCATTACGGGGCCGGAGATCATAAAACCCACCAGTCCATCAAAAAAAGGTTTGCCCTTATGCTCAGCATAAAATCCTTCAGCCTGTTCACGGCTCAGTTGCAACATTTTAGCTGCAACGAGGGTAAAACCAGCGCTTTCAAAACGAGCATAAATGGCGCCAATGGCATTCTTTGCCACCGCATTGGGTTTTAAAATGGATAAAGTACGTTCTACCGTCATCATGACCTCTATGTTACACAGCAATGGGGGGTCGGGTTAATTGAATGTTATACCGACCGGTTTAAGTGGCGCAGATTATAGGGATCTGCTAGACGCTTGCCTACCACAAACGCAACATTTTGGTAAAAAAACATGTATCTTATTCCCTAGTTATCAAGGGGCTATTCCATTTTCCATAAAAAGGCGTTTTATTCCAGTACAAATCCTGCTCAATCTCGGAATTTGTTTTTTACTGCTGCCCCGAAAGGATAAACCACTGGCACATCGACATTTTATGCGCAAGACGTTAACATTAATGGGGTCATCAAAAAGCGCGCAAGGCATCAATTCGACCAGATTGTTCAGTGCACCTTGGTTGATGGTGATCCCCTTGACCGGTAACGTAAAATCCCTGACGATGATGTCTTATTTCCGTTGCTGGCCCGCGAAAGCGACCGGCCGAACTGATTCCGGAGCCCTATCATGACCGCATCCTTATTTGTCTCCCCACGTTGGCTGGAAAGTCATCTCACCGATCCGCTGGTACGAATCATCGACGCACGCATGCTGCCGGCCGGTTATCAGGGCCCCCAAAACATCCGGCAACAGTATTTACAAGAACATTTACCTGGGGCGGTATTTTTTGATGTGGAAGCGCTCAGCGATGGCCACAGCACCCTGCCGCATATGCTGCCGCCCTACGCGGATTTTGCACGCGACATGGGTGAATTAGGCATCAGTGAACACCAGCATCTGGTGGTCTATGACGACGGGTCGTTGTTTTCTGCTCCCCGCGTTTGGTGGATGCTGCACATTGCCGGCGTTAAACAGGTGTCATTACTGGCCGGTGGGTTGGCGGGGTGGCAACAGGCTGGACTGCCGCTGGATCAAGGTGCGGTAACCGTTGCGCCACAGGCATTTCAGGGGGTGTTTGATCTTGCTAAAGTCAAAAACGTGACGGATATCCAGCGCACGGTTGCGGATCATTCGGCACAGATCGTTGATGCACGCCCAGCGGCGCGTTTTAGCGGTCAGGCACCGGAGCCGCGCCCAGGAATGCGCAGCGGCCATATTCCCGGCAGTGTCAATCTGCCCTGGAGCGATTTGGTGCAGGACGGAAGATTAAAATCCGATGACGAGCTGGTTGAATTATTGACGCAAGCCGGAGTGAACCGCGCACAGCCGCTGATAGCCAGTTGCGGTTCAGGCGTCACCGCCGCCGTAGTGGTACTGGCGCTTACTGCCCTTGGGATAACGGATGTGACGCTCTACGACGGGTCCTGGAGCGAATGGGGAACGCGCGACGATCTGCCAATACAAACCGGCGCAGCACAGGAAGCCTAATAATATACACCTAGGCAACGATCAGCCTGGAGTGCTCTCGTTCAGGGTACGCAACCAACCGCCCCACTTACGCATGTAGAACGGCGTAATATGATGGGTGAAATAGTGACTGATGCCGGGCTCATCCTCTCCCACCAGACAGATATCCACCGGCTGGTCGTCCGGGGCAGTATCGGTGGCAACCCGTCCCGTAGCCTGAATGGCGGCCTCCTCATCCCGTTCGCACTGCAAACCTATCAGCCAGTGCGGTTCCTCCTGGGGTTGGTCGCGCACCTGCACGAGAAATGCCCGACGCACCTGCTTAACGTCGGCAAACAGGCGCGTCAGAGAGTCGATCATTTGTGCTGGTTTTTCCAGCGGTTCGCTAAGGGTGATCCGCGTTTCCCCCTCCAGAATCGTCCGCTCGGTCAACGCATCACCTTCATAGCTCATCAGCGCGGTGATTTCGTCCGGCCCAAATTCCTTGCCATAGGGCAGCTTCGGATTAAGAAACAGCTCTGCACCCGCGGTCATAGCAAACAACGTACGCGCCGGCAGCGCCAGAAACGGCTGCGGCGCGTTATTTCCCTCCCCCCGCCCCTGTGCCTGCTGCAGTGCTTCCATGGAGGTAAAAAATGGGATAGCGCTGCTGCCATCGGGTTTTTCCCAATGCTCAAGCGTCACGGGCTCATCACCCTCTGGACGCGCAGCACCCGCAATCCAGTTACTGCCGGCGTCGCCCAGGACATACACCGTAGAATCAAGCAATACATTAAAAAATGCCGGGCGATGCGCCGGTTCGTTGGCGGCAAGTTTGAGAGCCTGCTCTAGCGCGTTATCTGTACTCATGGTTATGTTTCCGCTGATGGTGCCCATCCGCCGCAAACCAGCAGCTTAAGCGGACGCAGCTTTTTTAAGGCCCCGGTCAGACACCAGGGTCCAGACCGACGTCTACGATACACGCGCGAAAGTGAAACCTTTGGGGCAACTTTCGCGCGCTCAGACTGCCAACGCAATCATGACAGACTACTTGGCCGCCTGGGCCAGCAATAGATTGGCCAGCGTGCGCACCCCCAATCCGGTGGCCCCGGCTGACCACTGATCCACCGCGCTCTTACGATAGGTAGCGGAACAGTCGATATGCAGCCATCCCTGTCGGTAATTCTCGACAAAATGGGACAAAAATCCGGCCGCGGTACTGGCACCCGCGCTATAGGCACCGCCCGCCACATTGCTCAGATCGGCAAAGTTGGACGGTAGCTGGTCGCGATGAAACTCAGCCAGCGGCAGACGCCAAAAAGGTTCGTTCTCTTTAGCCGCACTGTGTTGCAACGCGTTCGCCAGCGCATCGTCAAAGCTGAACATAGCATGATAATCATTGCCCAACGCGGTCTTGGCGGCCCCGGTCAGGGTAGCGCAATCGATGATAATTTGTGGATGCTGCGCTGAGGCGTCAATCAATCCATCCGCCAGAACCAGACGCCCTTCCGCGTCGGTATTCATGACTTCCACACTTTTACCGTTACGATAGCGAATAATATCGCCTAACTTGACCGCATTGCCACTGACCATATTGTCGGCGCAGCACAGATAAAGTCGCACACGCTTGGTCAGCCCGCGGGTAATGGCCAGCGCCAATGCCCCAGTCACCAGCGCAGCACCACCCATATCGGATTTCATTGAATCCATATTGGCGCTGCCTTTTAGGCTATAACCCCCGGTATCAAAGGTGATGCCTTTGCCCACCAAACAGGCCATTACCGGCTCATCCTGGTTGCCACTGGGGTTGTAATCCAACGTCAGTAACACCGGCTGACGGTCGGATCCGCGTCCCACAGTATGAATGCCCATATAGTTACTGATGCGCAGATCTTCAGCTTTAGTGATGCGGTAACTCACCGCGTCGCACGAGGCAAAGCACATCATATCCACTGCACGCTGCGCCAATTGTTCTGGCCCCAACTCTTCAGCCGGCGTATTGATGGTATGGCGTACCCAATCGATGATTTTCAGTCGGTTATCCAGCTCGCGTCGTGCTGCGTCGTCCAATACCGGCCATTCCACGTGACGTTGCCCTTTCGGCCCACGGAAACCTTGCCAAAAAGACCAGCAGCTTTCCAAATCCCAGTCATCTCCCGCCAGTTGGACATGCTTGATTCCCTGTCCGTCAATCTTGCGAGCAGCGCGCTGGATACTGACAAGTCGATTATCACTCTTGAGATGAATTGTCATACCGCGATCGTTAACGGTCAATAATGCTTTTTCGCCCCACCGGGGGTCGGCTGGCGCCGTGGATAGCGTGACCAGCATCGTTTCGGTTGTCATCTTTTGACTCCGTTAATTGTTTTATAAAATGCGACGTTGAGCGGGGCAATAATAATGGATATACCCGTCACACTTCCGGTTGCATGGGCCTTGGTTTTCCTGCGACGTAAATTACTCAGGGTATAACAATAGCTCAGCGGGTTAACTTCTGGTGTTGTTTAAACGCCATCCACTCTGGCGAGAAACCGCGCAGGCGGCCAATGGCAGTATTGATCAGCGCAATGGCAAAGTCGATTTCCTCTTCGGTGGTGTAGCGCCCCAGAGAAAAACGGATCGAACTATGGGCCAACGACGCATTAACCCCCAAGGCGCGCAGGACATAGGACGGCTCCAGACTGGCGGAGGTGCACGCGGAACCTGAAGAAACCGCCAGATCCTTTAATGCCAGAATGAGTGATTCGCCTTCCACATAGTTAAAGCCGACATTAAGAATATTGGGCGCGCCCTGCTCCAGACAACCGTTAAGATGGACCGCTTCCAGCCCGTTGAGCCCCGTCCAGAGTCGATCACGCAGCGCGCGCAAACGACGTGATTCGCTGGCCATTTCCGCCTTGGCAATCTGGAATGCTTCGCCCATGCCGACAATCTGGTGGACCGGCAGCGTGCCGGATCGCATACCACGTTCATGGCCGCCACCGTGCATTTGGGCGGCAATTCGCACCCGGGGTTTACGGCGAACGTACAGCGCGCCGATCCCTTTCGGACCATATATTTTATGGCCACTGAACGACATTAAATCGACCTTCAATTCATTGAGATCGATGGCAATTTTTCCTACGCTTTGCGTGGCGTCAACATGAAAAATGATCCCGCGATTACGGCATAAATCACCGATGGCCGCAATATCCTGGATGACGCCAATTTCGTTATTCACATGCATGATTGACACCAGGATCGTGTCGGGGCGCATCGCCCTTTCCAGATCGCCGAGATCGATAATCCCGCTGGCCTGCGGCGCCAGATAGGTCACGGAAAAACCTTCCTGCTCCAGTTGCTCGCAGGTATCGAGTACGGCTTTGTGTTCTGTTTGGCTGGTGATGATATGCCGGCCCTGGTCGCGATAAAAACCAGCCGTGCCTTTTATCGCCAGATTATCGGATTCCGTCGCACCGGAAGTAAACACAATTTCGCGCGGATCGGCACCCACCAATTCCGCGATTTGGTTACGTGCGATATCTACCGCTTCTTCCGCCTGCCAGCCAAAACGATGTGAGCGGGACGCGGGATTACCGAAGGTCCCGTCCAGGGTGAGACACCCCATCATTTTTTCCGCCACCCGAGGGTCGACGGGCGTGGTGGCGGAATAATCCAGATAGATAGGTAATTTCATTGCGTTTATGCCCCTGAAAGACCGCAGGCAAGCGCCGCAGCCACCGTGTTCTGCTTATGCACGCAGATTCACGTTGATGGTTTCTTGAATGCGGCCGTTGGTGGTACGGCGAATGTCATTGTTTTGCCGATCTGCGACATCCAGAATGTCTTGGTTGTTGACCAGTTCGGCCAGAGAAATATTATTCAAGAAATCACTGATACGCAGGCTAAGATCGCGCCACAGCGTATGCGTCAGGCAGCGATCACCGTTCTGGCAAGCTTCCTTGCCCTGGCAACGGGTTGCATCAACGGACTCGTCAACGGCGGTGATAATGGCGCCAACGGCGATTTGGTCAGCGCCCTTGCCCAACAGATAACCACCGCCTGGTCCACGCACGCTGGCCACCAGCTCATGTTTGCGCAAACGAGAGAACAGTTGCTCTAAATAGGACAAGGAAATCCCTTGACGTTCGGATATTTCCGCCAGCGGCACGGGGCCCTCGTTAGAGTGCAGAGCAACGTCTAGCATAGCAGTAACCGCGTAGCGACCCTTGGAAGTCAATCTCATAATGATGTATCCTGGTGGGTGAATTATATCAAAAGTCTGCCATTCCCGACTAATTTAGTCAACTATTTAACCAACCATTTTACTCAAGTATTATTGTGCCGTATCACCTTTTCCGCCGCAACGTCTGCGTCTGCCGATCGCTCATGCCGCGCCGGCGACATATGCTCGATAGATGTCAGGATACCGCGCAGGATATGCAATTCTTGGGCTTCCGGGCGCGCACGGGTAAATAAGCGACGCAGTTTACTCATCACCTGTCCCGGATGCGCCTGGCGGATAAAGCCAGTATGGTTGAGCACCTGTTCCAAATGTTGGTAAAACCGCTCCACTTCTTCCGCTAGCGGATAAGGTGACTCATCGTGAACCCTAGCCGGCGTGGCCGCCCGCTGGTGTTCCAGGAAAGCGGTGCGGACTTCATAAGCCAGGATTTGTACTGCCATGGCCAGGTTTAATGAGCTGTATTCCGGGTTGGCCGGGATGACAACGTGGAAGTGGCATTTTTGCAATTCCTCATTGGTCAGACCGACCCGTTCACGGCCAAACAGCAGTGCCACCGGCGCATGTTCCACTTCCTGGATACACTTGGCGCCACACTCCCTGGGGTCGAGCATCGGCCAGGGCAAGGTGCGGGAACGCGCGCTGGTGCCGACCACCAGGCCGCAGCCGGATAAGGCTTCGTCAAGGCTATCAACCAGGGTGGCGTTGCCGATGATGTCGCTGGCCCCGGCAGAGAGTGCTATGGCTTGGGAATCGGGTTTAGTCAGTGGGTTGACCAAATAAAGATTGCTCAGACCCATGGTTTTCATGGCCCGGGCGGTGGAGCCGATATTGCCGGTGTGGGACGTTTCAACCAGAACGACGCGAATATTGTGTAGCATAGTCTTATATGGCAGAGGAGAAGTGGGCAATATATTATCACAGCCGTAGGTATTTTGCTGTGGCTCTGCTATAATCCGTGCCGTTTTAGTTCTTTAACATCTTAGTGGACGATATCCATGCATCCGATGCTCAACATCGCCATTCGCGCTGCGCGAAAGGCCGGTAATTTAATTGCCAAACATTATGAAACCCCCGATGCTGTTGAAGCCAGCCAGAAAGGCGACAATGACTTCGTGACCAACGTCGATCGCGAGGCGGAACGTTTAATCATCGAAGTTATCCGCAAGTCTTACCCACAGCACACTATTATTAGTGAAGAATGTGGTGAGTTGCCCGGTGAAGATGGCGATGTACAATGGATTATCGACCCACTGGATGGCACCACCAACTTCATTAAACACCTCCCCCATTTCGCTGTTTCCATCGCCGTACGCATTAAAGGCCGCACTGAAGTGGCTGTCGTTTACGATCCCATGCGCAACGAGCTGTTCACCGCAACCCGTGGCCAAGGCACTCAGCTTAACGGTTATCGTCTGCGTGGCAGCACCTCACGCGATTTGGAAGGCACCATCATCGCCACCGGTTTTCCTTTCAAACTCAAGCAGCACTCTGATAGCTATATGAATCTCATCAGCAAACTGTTTAAGCAATGTGCTGATTTCCGTCGTAGCGGCTCTGCCGCACTGGATCTGGCCTACGTAGCCGCCGGCCGGGTGGATGGATTTTTTGAAATTGGCTTAAAACCTTGGGACTACGCCGGCGGCGAGCTGCTGGTCAGAGAAGCGGGCGGTCTGGTAACCGATTTTGTCGGTGGCCATAACTACCTGAACTCAGGTAACCTGGTGGCGGGTAATCCCCGGGTAGTCAAAGCCATGCTAGCGGCCATGCGCGAAGAGTTGAGTGACGCGCTTAAACGTTAAGCCCGCGAAAGGATCGCGGCCACCGGACCAACGCGCCCGGATTTCTCTATGGCCGTAGAGACTGTTGGATAGCCTGGCATCCGGTGTCAGTAATGCGTCTCTAGGGCTGCATGCCGTTGGCAAAACTGCTCAGGCTACTACCGCTGAGCAGGTGGCTTGCTAACACTGTGTCGCATTGTTTTGGCTATCATCAGGCCAGTTAATGGCTAAAAGGTCCAATCCCGCCCATAAACATGGGCTGTGCGCTGATATACAGCACTACGCCGACCAGGATTAGCAGTGCACCTCCCGCAAACGAGAGTATGCTCCAAGCTACGCCAGCCCCCGATCCCCCATCGTGGTGTTGTGCCAGTTTCTGTGCCAACTGACGGCTCCAAAACACCAACAACGCGACCAGCAGCAGTGTAAACGACGAGCCGAACGCCATCACTATCGCCGCCAATACCCCCCAGAGATACACCCCCAGGACTTTGGCAAACAATAATACCAGCACCGCCCCGGAACAGGGCCTAATGCCCATCGCCAGTATCACCGCCAGCCGGGTGCGCCAACCATCGACGGTTTTTAATTGCTCGCCATCGGGCAAATGATGATGTCCGCAACCGCAGCCATCATGATGATGATGGTGATTGCGCGTCGCTATAATGGACCAACCGCGTCGGGCCGCGCGCTGGCATAAGATCAGGCCAAGCACCGCCATCAGCAGATAGCTGCTTTTTTCCAACCAGAATTCACCGAGATGTAAAAACCGGGAAGACAGGCGCAGGACAACCAAAACACTCGACACCAGAACGATCGCCACCGCACCCTGCAACAAGGAGGCGGCCAGCGTCATATACAGGCTCATCTTCAACCTGGAACGATGGGTCGCCAGGTAGGTAGAAATCACCATTTTGCCGTGGCCAGGCCCGATGGCGTGCAATACTCCATAAAGTAAACTAAACCACAGCAGCCCGCTGCCGGCCCGGCTGGGATTCTCCTGCACCCGTTGGATCAATAACACCAAGTGCTGATGAAGCAGTTTTTGCCAGAGTACGCTTTGCTCGAAAATCTGCGGCCAATACAAAATCAACCCGCAAATTAGCGTTAGCATGATAACTAACAGCCCCCCGAGCAACCAGAAGGACGCGAATGGTCGCTGTTGCGCACCTGGGGTACGTGAAATTAACCGGTTTAGTGACATTGCAGTGTTACCCGTTGAGCAAATTGTTTACCGAGCGCCATATCCACGCCCGGTGAGCCAGGTTTATCCAGTGAAAGCGCATAAGCCTGCAGCGACACATTCGGCGTCGGGGTCGCCAACGCGATGGTGCAGCGCGACGCCACCGTTGACGGCAGGGTTATAGCGGCGGGGCCTTGATACGTCATATCAACGAAATAGGTGGGGTCGTAGGTCGAAAAGATAATCGGGGAGCCGGCAAGTAGCGGAGGATGCGCCAGCGGCATCACAAACATCAGCGTGGCTTTCAATCCGTTACGATACAAATGATATTGCGCAGGTAAATTTTCAAATTTTATCCGCTGGCCGTCACGATACATTTCGGTGAAATAATGTTGGCCCAATACGTTGGCCATCACCTGCGCCGCCAATTTTTTCCAGGTCACAGAACCGGGTTTAGCGTCGGCGGCATCGTAAAATACGTCCGAAGAGGTAATTTCATCCATGGTCCAGGTCATTTTCAAACCGATAAGCCGTGAATCTTGACTAACGATTTCCGTTTTCATGTCAATAAAACTGTGCGGGTGAGCCAGGGCCGAAGCGCTGATAGTCCAACTTAACCACAGCAATAACCGGATCATGCCGTGCCATACTGCCGTATTTCGCGCCGTCACGCGATAGTCGCTACATAACATAATCAATGTCCAACGTGGTCGAGTCCCCTTTCTATGAACCGCCCCCATCACGGCGGCCCAAACCGGTTAAAACGTGACGCTGCTCGGATAATAAACCGCTAACCGCCCAGACCGGTGATTAATTCGCTATTCTTGGCAATAACGCTAACCCAAGGTCATCTCAACCAATGAGAGTGAACACCCGGCAGGTACCAGTGCTTTCCGGTTTCCAGCGTCGTAGCCATTTACTGTTGATGCTTTTTGCGCCGTTATCGTCTTTAACGCTACATTCCCTTGCCCAGTGTAACGACGACGACGTGCTGGTAACCCAGCGGGATCTCGCGCATATCGCGCGCGAAATCCGGCAAATATACCATCTGACACTAATCGTACGCCACGATGGCAGCTATCGGATAGAAGGCAATATTCTCAATCAGCGATTGTGCCTGATCGAAGGCATGCGCCGAGCGCTGCGCCTGTGTCCGACAAAAGTAGACTGTCACTTTTTACCCCTGCTGGAACAAAAGTGGCTCGGGCTACCGGCGGAGCTTAAGGCAACACGGGAACGGATCGAGGAATTGATGGAGCACTATCTCGCCTTGCTCGGTCGGCAGGCCGCCGCCTATGACCGCGCATTTTTGTTGCTCTATCTGCGTTATGTTCTCATTCAATGCCATCTTCAATGCCATCCAGACTTTACTCAACATCAGCAGCAATGGCTGCAGCTTAAGGCCGAATATCGCCCAGTGACGGAGATGTTTCGCCAATGGCCACTGCCCACGACGGAATTACTGTGTTTCACTCTGCTGGTTAACCAATTAAAGACGCCTCATCTGCCGCAGGCCAATTCCGAGAGCGACCGACGCTTACTGCAAGCAGTGGAAAAACTGATTCAGGACTTTGAACACTTGGCCAGTATGACATTCAACCAGCCAGAAATGCTGGCCAATCAGTTATTTTCCCATCTTGGCGCCGCATTGGAAAGAGGCTATTTTCATGTAGGCATCGACAATACCCTGCAGTCAGAAGTGGAAGAAAAATATCCTCGGCTACTGCGCACCACACGCATCGCAGTCATGTCGTTTGAAGCCGCATACCGTATGCAGTTTTCCTGTGAGGAGGTGGGCCTGATAGCCGTAATATTTGGTGCCTGGCTGATGCATGATAATGATTTGCAAGAGCGGCAGGTGGTCATTCTGACTAAAAGCCAGGGGCAAGAAGAAAAACCACTGGAACTGCAGATCCGCGAACTGACCTTGCTGCCGCTGAACATCAAATTCCAGCCCATGGACGAGTTTCATGCGCAAGGGGCGCCCCAAAATACCGCGCTGATTGTGACGCCATTTGCCATGACGCTGCCGTTATTTTCACCTCCGCTGATGTTGGTCCACCTGCCGCTGGCACCCTCCCAACAAGAGCGGATCCGCCAACTGCTTGAAGCGCCCTCACGACAGGGCAGCATCTAAGCAAACCGCCGGTACCCCAAAAAAAACGGCCCTGTCAACGAGGGCCGTTCAATACTACCCGCTTACCCTATTGGGCAAGCCAACAAACGCCAGTGACGTTTGCCGGTATCAGGCATAAACCGGATAACGGGCGCAAATATCCAGCACTTTTTGTTTGGTGCGTTCAATCACGGCTTCATCATGGATGCTGTCTAGCACGTCACACATCCAGCCAGCCAGTTCACGCACATCATGCTCATTAAAACCGCGCCGCGTGGCCGCCGGAGTACCGATACGAATACCAGAGGTGACAAACGGGCTTTTCGGATCGTTAGGAACGCTGTTTTTGTTAACCGTAATATTTGCCCGGCCCAGGGCTGCATCGGCTTCTTTACCGGTAATATTTTTATCCACCAAATCCACCAAGAACAAATGGTTTTCAGTGCCGCCGGACACGATGTTGTAGCCGCGCTGCAGGAATACCGACACCATCGCTTTGGCATTCTTAGCCACCTGCTGCTGGTAGATACGGAACGCTGGTTCCATAGCCTCTTTTAGCGCAACCGCTTTACCCGCGATGACGTGCATCAATGGACCGCCCTGCCCACCAGGAAACACTGCGGAATTTAGCTTTTTATACAGTTCTTCGCTGCCGCCTTTGGCCAGAATCAAACCGCCACGCGGACCCGCCAGTGTCTTATGGGTGGTGGTAGTGACCACATGAGCATGAGGTACCGGGTTAGGATAGACATCAGCGGCAACCAGTCCCGCTACATGTGCCATATCCACAAACAGATAGGCGCCAACGCTGTCGGCAATTTCGCGCATTTTGGCCCAATCCACAATACCGGAGTAAGCGGAGAAACCGCCGATAATCATTTTAGGACGGTGGCTCAACGCCAGTTCAGCCAATTCGGCGTAATCGATATGGCCGCTTTCGTCAATGCCATAAGGGATGATGTTATAAAGTTTACCGGAAAAGTTTACTGGCGAACCGTGGGTCAAGTGCCCACCGTGGGCGAGATTCATACCCAGAACGGTATCACCAGGCTGTAGCAGTGCGGTGTAAACGGCAAAGTTTGCCTGAGAACCTGAATGCGGCTGCACATTGGCGTAGTCGGCACCAAACAGCTCTTTGGCACGATCGATGGCCAGTTGCTCAACCACATCAACAAATTCGCATCCGCCATAATAGCGTTTACCCGGATAACCTTCGGCATATTTATTGGTCAGCTGCGAGCCCTGTGCCTGCATTACGCGGGGACTGGTATAGTTTTCCGAAGCAATCAGCTCGATATGCTCTTCCTGGCGCACCACTTCTTGCTCCATTGCTTGCCAAAGTTCGGCGTCATAATCCGCAATGTTCATTTCACGCTTTAACATCCGCTTCTCCTAAATCAGCTGGCTCGGCTGGCTGAATTCTGTCAATAAAAAAAACAATTAAAATCCGGAATGGTCATAGCGATAGTGTAAACTTTTTTGCCCTCGTTCCGATAGGGTCTGGATGGGGTTTTTACGCAAACGATACCGTAGGGTACCTCAGAACGGGCGTTGGGCGGGCGTTGGGAAGGGATCGGGAAATTTTTTCATGCCCGTGGCAGTCTTTTCATGACAGAAAAACCGGCGGACCCGACCGTTATCCGCGTCGGGACTGCCTGCACTGGAATTATATCGCTTCTTCGTCTTGCTCACCGGTACGGATACGCACGACGCGCGCCACGTCGAAAACAAATATTTTGCCATCCCCAATTTTGCCAGTCTGGGCGGTATTCATAATGGTTTCCACACAACTGTCGACGATATCATCCGACACCACCAACTCTATTTTCACCTTGGGCAGAAAATCCACCATGTACTCCGCACCGCGATACAACTCGGTATGCCCTTTTTGCCTGCCAAAGCCTTTTACCTCGGTTACGGTCATGCCGGTAATGCCGACTTCCGCCAAGGCCTCGCGGACATCGTCCAATTTGAACGGTTTGATAATTGCATCAATTTTTTTCATCACAAAACCCTTTTGCAAGCTGATTGGCGGCGCTTGCCGCACGTCATCGGGTAAAACAGAGCCAACTTATGCTTTAAAATCATTTGCATCCAGCTCGTGGCGGGACAACAGTTTATAAAATTCCGTCCGGTTTCGGCCGGCCATCCTCGCCGCCTGGGTTACATTCCCTTTAGTAATCTGCAGTAATTTACGCAGATAATGTAATTCAAACTGCAACCGCGCCTCAACAAAGGTCGGCAATATGGTGTTTTCTCCAGACAGCGCTTGCTCGACCAGTGCTTCACTGATCACCGGCGCGGATGTCAAAGCCACACACTGTTCTATCACGTTAACCAACTGGCGTACATTACCCGGCCAACTCGCCGCCATCAGGCGTTTCATGGCGTCAGTGGAAAAACTGCGAACAAATGGCTTATGCCGCTGCGCGGCGGCACGCAGTAAGTGGGTCGCCAAGATCGGAATATCTTCAGCGCGTTCCTGCAGCGTGGGTAATTTCAGGCTGACTACATTCAGGCGATAATAGAGATCCTCGCGAAATTCCCCCGCAGCCATCACTTTTGGTAAATCGCGATGGGTGGCGGAAATAATCCGCACATCAATATCGACATCCCAATTGCTGCCCAACGGCCGCACCTTGCGCTCTTGCAATACCCGCAATAGTTTAACCTGTAAGGATAACGGCATATCGCCGATTTCGTCGAGAAACAAGGTTCCCCCGGCCGCAGCCTGAAACAACCCTTCACGGCTGCTCACCGCGCCGGTGAATGCGCCTTTCGAATGTCCAAACAACTCGGATTCCAATAACTGCTCCGGCAACGCACCACAGTTGATGGCGATAAACGCGTGTTTTCCCCGCGGACTGGCCGCGTGGATGGCTTGCGCCAGGATCTCTTTACCCGTACCGCTTTGGCCGGTGATCAACACGCTGACGTCCGACTGCGCCACCATTCTCGATTGCTCCAACAGCCTTAACATCAGCGGACTACGTGTCACTATGGCATCACGCCAGCTATCGTCCCCCGCCGGCATCGATAAGCGCAGGGCATTATCGATAGCCTCATACAGCGCATCGCGATCCACCGGTTTGGTCAGAAAACTGAATACCCCCTTTTGCGTCGCAGCCACCGCATCAGGGATAGAACCGTGGGCAGTAAGAATAATCACCGGCATTCCTGGTTGGTAGCGCTGAATCTCGCCAAACAGCGCTAAACCATCCATTTCATCCATGCGCAAATCGCTTATGACTAAATCGATTTTCTCACGAACCAGCAACCGTAACGCTTCCTGACCACTTTCTGCGGTAGTGACATGAAAACCCTCACTGGTCAAACGCATTCCCAGCAGTTTAAGCAAACTGGTATCGTCATCAACCAGCAACAGGTTGGCGGATCGACGCTGGTTCATTGGCTCCCGGCTCCCTGTTGCGTTACACCGGCCCCATGGCCGGTGGTGGACGGTGTTTTAGCCGGAACCGTTGGCGAAGAGGCAGTATCGTCATTATCAGGCATATCCGGCGCTAGCTGTTGTTTGCGGGCCGATAAACGACGCTCGATTTCTGTCAGATTTTCCAGCTTACGAGACGTCACATCCAGTTTACGTTGTAATTCGATCTGCTGTATCCGCATCTGCTCAATCTGGGCAGCACTTGCCTCCGCCTGTTGCTGGTTATGACTACGCGCCTCAGCGAGCATAAGGCGCAGCGCCTGCTGCTGACGCCACATTCTGAACAAGGGGTAGACTGCAGCAGGGAACCGGGAACGAAAACCCAATAAATGCTGATAACTTTCGCGACGTTCGATCACGCTGATGCCGGCTGAATTGAGCAAAAGACTTTGCCGAAACGCCTCATACCAGGTTTCACCGTCCTGCTCGGCAGCCAAGAGCCTGGCCTGGGTTGGCGTAATACGTTCAGCGCATTGCATCGCGCGCAGCCAATAGCGAGCATCCGCCAAGGTAGCCTGATCGTCGGTATGCCAAAGTTCACGACATTCGGCAACATGCTGCCCTGGCGTGGCCAAATGCTGTTCCAGAGAAGATGTCGACCCCAGACCAGTACGCACAGACTGGCTGGAGCACCCCAACAACAGCAAACAGCAACACAAGGGGGCGAAAGAACGTCCCGACCGGGTGCGCACGACGTCTTTAAACGGGTGGTGCAGCATACTGACCAGCCGGTAAATCGCCGATGAGTTACATAAGGTCATGGTTATTTATTCCCGGCGGTTAAAAGGTAAATCTATTTGAAAGCAAACACTGGCATACTCCACCGCAACCAAACTCAGCTCGCCATTCATGCGACGTACGCAGTCACGCGCGATGCTCAGTCCCAGGCCACTGCCTTTAACCGCACCTTTGCGCTGGATGCTGCCCTGGAAAAAAGGTTCAAAAATCATGCTTTGCTCAGCGGATGGAATGGATTTCCCACTATTGGCAACCTCTATAATGATGCGCCCTGCGGCCTGTTTGCCACGGATCCAAATGGTACCGGATTCCTCACCATAGTGCACCGCATTGGAGTAGAGATTATCAAGCACACGCATTAATAATTCCGGCTGTGTCCGACAACGCTCGCATTCCAGCCCGACCTCGGTGCGGATATTTTTTGACCGAGCCGGTAGACTGTGGGCGACAATAACCGCATCGACCATCTCACGCAGCGCAATATCCTCAAATTCCGCCGGGCTATCGGCCAGCTTGCGATTATAATCCAGCAACTGCTCAATCAACTGCTGCAAATGGCGGCTACTGCTGTCGAGAATCGTCACCACCTCTTTCTGATCGACGGTTAACGGCCCCGCCACTTCATCCGCTAATAACGCCGTCCCTTCACGCAGGCTGGCCAATGGCGTTTTTAATTCATGTGAAATATGACGCAAAAATTCATGGCGTTGAGACTCCAACCAGGATAAACGCTCGCTCAACCACAAAATACGCTGCGCCAAAGACTGAATTTCACGCGGACCGGTAAAGGTCACACGATCGTCCAAGGGACGCCCCTGCCCCAACCGGTTAATCATTTGCTCAACGGTTTTTACCGGACCGATAATCATCCGGGTAAACAGCATCACCAAGGTCAAACTAAATAGAAATAACAACAACGCCTGCCAACCGAAAAAATGGCCGCGCTCGGCGATAGCCTGCTGCAACTGCTGTCCCCGCAAAAAAATATGACTCCGGATCGCGCGCACCATATCGTTATTAGCATGGGAAAAATCACTGAGTAATATCGACGCTTCGGCATTAGGCCCACTGTTTTCGCACTGAACATGCTCCAGTTGCTCCAACAATTGAGACAATCGATGGTAATAATCTTGATTCGGCAATCTATCAGCCCGCACGTTAAGGATTTGCGCGTACTGCTTGCGCTGATTTTGGTAAAGGTTGACTAACGTCTGGTCATCAAGCACACAATATTGTCGATAGCTGCGCTCCATTTCCAATGCCACGCTGCTCATAGACTCAATCCGTCGGGAATCAGCCAACGTGGTCCGATTAATATCCGCCGCCTGTTCACTCAAATTATCCAGACTTTGCCACGCCTGGAAAGCCAGCAACAATAGCGGCAACAGCACCAACGTAAAGGCCAGGATCACCAACTGTCGCAACGATCGGGGAAACAGACGCCATCTTTTCAAACCCAACATCCTGTATTGACCGCCAAGGTAAACAAATGCTATCCGCTTCAGCCAGCTTAAGAAAGCAAAAAAAAAGCACTCAACCTTGCGGCAAGTGCTTTTTTTTACTCAATAGGGGGTGCCTCACTCAACGTGTCGTCCTAAGTTTGATAAAGCCGCGAGGCAATTATCGGTATTGTTGGACGATAGGCACCGTTCTTTGGCGTCATTCGGAAGTTATGATGCAATATAGGCCACAAACTATCAGGCAACATTGTCATATCAGGGTGAATGAGCAACTGGGCAATATTATGCAGTTATTATGCCAAAAGTAAATTATTTATTTAACTAACTGATAAAAAACAATAATAAAATAATCAGCATCGCATTTAACGTTAAAATTTCGTTATTACCGCAAATAACTGTCTCCATTTAGAGACGCTAATTCACAGTAAATATTTTATTATTTAAAAACATATAGTTATATGTCTTCGATCAGAGACACTCAAACAGTGATAATCATAAAAAAAGCGACACTACCCCTACACCGTCTCATTCCTATGCCACACAGTCCGATCAACACCTAAACCAAAGGTAAGGTGCACGATCAAAAGTATTGCCTTCTCGCTGCCCACGACGGCATATCGGGTAACAAACACATGCGTCCACCCCTGAAAAACACGACCTATCCCCTGTGATGGTAGCCATGGGTAACGGTTTTGCGCAACGCGTACTCGGTAATGTCTGTAGCCTTGCTTTAGGTCAAAGCATTATTCAATGGTAGTCGTGGCCACCATGGTATCGCGGCTATGTGTGGCAGCGTGGCTAAAAATTCGGTGCCAGCGTTTTAGCGCTTTTTGGTCTATTTTCTCAAGGCGCGCCTGTGCTTGGGGTGTGGTGAGTGCCTGATCAAGAGTAAAACACGCCTGCCTGGCACGGATAAAGCGGTTTGCATCCCGGTGGGTCAGCATCTGCCAGAGCGTTGAGCGCAGTTCGGCAACGCGAGCCACCGGCATCTCGCCGAGCCGCTGATCCATCTGTTGCAAAAATAATAGCGTGCGCTGATGCAAGTCTTCACCGTTAAGATGCGGTGATTGCAACACAAATAAAATGCCCGATCGCCAAGCCATATCATGAAAACGACAGTTGGCGACATAGCCGACATTCTGCTCTACGCGCAACTGTTGGAAGAACAGCGGCTGATAAATCAGCCCCAGCAGACGCCAAGCGAGTTGGGTGTTGATGTCGGTATCCGGCAACGGGCAAAAAAGTACAAAGGCATTATCTCCCTCGGTTTGCGTCAGTGTAAAACGCGTCACCCCCGTTTGCCCGTAGACTGCGGGAGTTGAGGCATCAGCACATGACGATACAGCAACTAATGGAGCCGCTGTTGCCGCCGAGGAGGGGAACGTTGGTGTTGTAAAGGTGCCGGGGAAACAGCTTAGCATATGGGACAGCCTGTGATGCAGGCTGGCTGTGCCGCCATACAGGGTGCCCTGCCATGAGATATCAGCCAGACAGTGGACAGTGCTATTATCTTCCCCGATCACCGCCGACAGCCAGCACGGCAGTTGGCGCAAAAGTCGGCGTACCGGGATCTGCCCCTGTTCTTGCTGCAATTCATGCTGCCGAGCACGTTGTCCTTGGCGAATCATCCACTCAGAAAGCCCCCTTAGCCGTGTACTTATCGCCTCCAGCGCGCAAGACATTGTGTCATCATCAGCACCAAGCTGTAGCAACCAGGCGCCCTGCAGCCACTCAATGCGAATCTCGCCCCCGCCATGGGCCAGATTCGCCGCCGGAGCCCTCAGTGCCGCGTGCAGAACATGTTTCTGAAGCTGAGTAAAATCACTGCCGGGCGCGGAGTAAAGCATAAGCACCGCAGCCTCCGCCGCCGCTATATGCCGCAATCTGACGGACTCGACCGGCAAAACCGTTCGCGATACTGACGGCATCCATGGTAGAGGTTGCGTCCAAGCAGATGAGTGGCCGGCAGGGAAACAACATGTCGGCACCGGGCTGGGTGCCACTGCTGGAGGAATAAACGGGGCAAGCTGTAGCGAAAAACCCCGGCAGTGCGCCAGGATCCCCGTCACCTGCTCATCTAACCATAAACGACTTATCCCCTCCGGCCGGAACCGTGACAGCCAGCGTTGCCAGGTATGGGTATCGATACCTGACAACGCCGGAGCATCAAAAGCCAGATCCCGCAGCTGATCCAGTGGTGTTTGGCTGTCAAAGCGCCGCTGTGCCAGCCAAGCATAATGCTGCAGTTGTTGCTCCGACAGAGCGGACAGCTGTTTTAGCCAGTGTAAAAACCCGCGTTCCACCTGTACGCCCAAAGCGGGGTCGGCTTGGGCCAAGGTAAATTCCACCGCGACGATGGCCACATCCGTGCCGCGCCAGCTGTTCATCAGACGGGCACCGTCGCACCATTCACGTTCTCGCAACCAGGCCATCAGGCTACCGTCCGCCTCATCATTTAACAGGGTGCGCAACACATCAAACCAACCGGCGTCACAATCCTGCCAGCCGTTCAGGGCAAAACTCAGGCGCAGCCGTGGAGCACCAGCCACACGTAGCATAGCGTCGCCACGGGTCGCCAACCGTAACGGCACCGACGGGATGACGGTCCGGCTTGCGGGCAGGCAGGCACCTAAGCGGTCTGCCAGCGCGCGCAGTTCAGCCAGCGGTTGCGGGCCCTGCAGCCACAGTGTCATTTGACCGGCCTGGTAGTGACATCGATGAAAATCCTGCAGTGCCTGTTGCAGAGACGGCAAATCCGCGCCAAAAGCAACACGATTACCCACCTGAAAACGCCTCAGGGCCGGCGCTCCATCAAACAGATGCAGCTGCGCCGCGTCACATAAAGTGTCCGGGTCATTGAGCAACAACCGGTATTCCGCCTCAATCACATTGATCTCTTGTTCCAGGGCAGCAAGATCAAATGACGGTGCGGCAAGCATATCTGCCAAGCGAGCCAAAGCTGGCGCCAGCTTTGTGGGATCGAGGGCAAAAAAGAAGGCGGAACGATCGCTGCGGGTGGTGGCATTCAATCTCCCCCCATGCGCCGGGATCCAGGCTAACAACCGCTGTTGCTGTTGATAGGTTTTGCTGCCGGTGAAAAGCTGATGTTCCAGCAAATGAGCCAAACCCGGCCAGGCCGGTGGTTCAGCATCACTGCCTACGGCCACCTGCAGCAGCGCAGCGGCTTCGGTTGCCTGCGCATCATGCCGTAAACAAAGCCTTAAACCATTCGCCAGCCGGAGCCGCGCTATCTGCCGGCCCCCGCTCACAGGCTGCTTTTAAAGATCAACAGTGAATTGACGCGGTTACGGAACTGTAACTCATGAACCTGAATCCGAGTACGGTTGGCCATTTTCCGCGCGGCGAGGATCGTGTCATGGTGAGCCGATTTCGCACAAACCGGGTCGGCATTGTCGGCGCTGCCGGTCAACATAAAAGCCTGGCAGCGGCAGCCGCCGTAGTCCTTCTCCTTTTCGTCGCATGAGCGGCACGGCTCCGGCATCCAATCGAAACCGCGATAGCGGTTGAAACCGAAGGAGCGGTGCCAAATATGGTCCAGGTCATGCTCCAGCACCGAGGGAAATTTAACCGGCAACTGACGTGCGCTGTGACAGGGCAGCGCAGTGCCCTCCGGCGTGACACTGAGGAAAATGGCGCCCCAGCCGCCCATGCAGCCCTTGGGCCGTTCTTCGTAGTAATCGGGCGTAACAAACAGCAGATTGGTCAAATTGCCGCTCTCCGCCATGCTCTCACGGTAGCGCTTCACTACCTGCTCGGCGCGCACGATTTGCTCCCGCCTTGGCAGCAGCCCTTCCCGGTTCAGTTGGGCCCAACCATAAAACTGGCAGGTGGCCAGTTCGACGTCATCCGCTTCCAACTGGATACAAAGATCAATAATGCGGTCGATCTGATCGATGTTATGACGATGCAACACAAAATTGAGCACCATCGGATAACCATGTGCTTTCACTGCCTTTGCCATCGCCATCTTCTGTTGGAAGGCTTTTTTCGACCCCGCCAACGCAGCGTTCAGGGTTTCATCGCTGGCCTGGAAACTGATTTGGATATGATCAAGACCGGCGTCCGCGAAGGTCTGCAGTTTTTTCTCCGTCAGGCCGATACCCGAGGTGATGAGGTTGGTGTAAAAGCCAAGGTCGTGGGCGGCAGCGATCAGCTCCGCCAGATCTTTGCGCATCAGTGGCTCGCCGCCGGAAAAACCGAGTTGCACGCTGCCCAGCGCACGCGCCTGTTTGAATACCTCGATCCACTGTGCGGTCGTCAGCTCTTCGTCCTGCGCCGCGAAATCGAGGGGGTTTGAGCAGTATGGGCACTGCAGCGGGCAACGGTAAGTGAGCTCCGCCAGTAGCCATAGCGGCGGGTTCACGGTCGGGTTGAGCTCATTCACGAAAGATAATCCATTTTTGCCGGTAGGCTTGGCCAAAAAACTCTGTGACGTCATCGCCAATCCCCGTCGCTTGCGGAAAACGGGCGCAGAGATCGTTAATAATATCACCCAAGGTTCGCTTGCCGTCCACCAACTGCAGAATGGCAGCGGCGCTATCGTTGAGTTTCGCCACCCCTTCTGGATAGAGGATGACATGGCTGTTCTGCTTTTCTTCCCACTGCAAGCGGAAGCCGCGCCGGAACATCGGCGTCTGAGATGGATTAAGCTCCGTCATACCAGTCTCGTTTTGTGCCAGACTGACTCGGTGGAGACGGTATGGTAAGGGGGACGTTGCAATTCATACGCCATACTCATGGCATCCAGCATGCTCCAGAGGATATCCAATTTAAACTGGAGGATTTCCAACATGCGCTGCTGTTTTTCCACGCTGTCGCAATACTCCAGCGCCAGCTGTAGCCCATGTTCCACATCGCGGTTCGCCTGACTCAGGCGGCTGCGGAAGTAGCCGTAGCCCTCCATTTCAATCCACTGATAATGGCCGGGCCAGGTATCAAGCCGCGCCTGATGGATCTGCGGCGCAAACAGCTCGGTCAGCGAGCTGCACGCTGCCTCCTGCCAGTTGGCGCTACGGGCAAAATTGACATAGGCATCCACAGCAAAGCGCACGCCCGGCAACACCCTTTCATCGGACAGCAGCACATCACGCGCCAAGCCCACGGCTTCGCCGAGGCGCAGCCATGCTTCAATACCGCCGTCTCCGTCGCCGTGACCGTCATGGTCAAGGATGCGTTGCACCCATTTGCGACGCACTTCCGGATGCGGGCAGTTGGCCATAATAGCCGCATCTTTGAGTGGGATGCTGGTCTGATAATAAAAACGGTTCGCCACCCAGCCCTGGATCTGTTCACGGGTCGCCCGGCCGTTATGCATGGTGATATGGTAGGGATGGTAGATATGGTAGTAGGCGCCTTTGTCCCGCAGCGCCTGTTCAAAGGCCCGCGGAGACAGCGGTTGCGTTTGTGTCATAGCTATACCTCAATCAGCATCCCATCCCAGCTCACCTCGATGCCTTGTCGCGTCAGACTTTGCCGTTCGACAGAGTCTTCATCGAGGATGGGATTGGTATTATTAATGTGGATAAGGATCTTGCGTTCAGCGGGCAGGGAGGCCAGCAATGCGGCCAGGCCCCATTCTTCCGATAACGCCATATGCCCCATGTCTCTGCCGGTATGCTGGCCGACGCCGGTGAGAGCGAGTTCGTTATCACGCCACAGAGTGCCGTCGACCAGCAAACAATCCGCTTTTTGCAGCCACGGCATCAGCGTTTCATCCGGCTCGCCCAAACCAGGCGCGTAGAGCAGACTTTTACCGCTGCGGCCGTCTTCCATAAACAACGCAATGTTGTGGCCCGGCAGCGGGCAGTCGCGGTATGTGGAATAAGGCGGTGCATTGCTCAGCAACGGAATTGGCGTGAACCGTATCGTCTGGCTGACGCAGACGCTGAATGGCCGCCCTGGCACAATGGGGTAGTGTTCGAGCCCGCCTTTCCAGTGCGAAAGAATAGGAAACAGAGGAAACTCAGTGGTTAAATCCTGATGTACCTCGTCAGTGCACCACACTTTATGCGGGCATCCTTCCCGCAAATTAAGCAAACCCGCGCTATGATCTATTTGGCTGTCGGTGAGAATAATGGCCCCGATACCGGTACCGCGCAGCACGCCGGGTGAGGGTGACAATTCCGGGGTCGCCAGGATTTGATGGTAAATATCGGGTGAAACATTGCACAGCACCCACTCAGTACCGTTGTCACTGATGGCAATAGAGGATTGCGTCCGTCTGGAGGCCTTGATCGTGCCGGTGCGTACGCCCTGGCAGTTTTTACAATTACAATTCCATTGTGGAAATCCTCCGCCAGCCGAGGAGCCTAAAATTTTTATCTGCATATGTTAACCGGAACATTAAAAAAGAAATATGCCCGCAGTAGCGCGGGCATTGAAGATTAACGGTTGGAAATGTAAAGCGTCACTTCCAGACCAAGGCGCAAGTCTTCAAACGTCGGTTTTGTCCACACAGTCATCATATTTCTCCTCTCTGGTTTTAAATAAAGTATCACCGTTCCCACCCACAACGAGGGGTAATCCAAAGCACAACAAAAAATCATCATCACGTGGCATTCGGTTATATTGCGCGGGGGTGGAGCGGCTCAATACTTCCTTATCCACCCCATGTCCGCATCAACACCCTCAGCCAGTTGCGCCAGGCCAGCTTCTCACGCAAGGCATCATTGATACCCGCCCGGGTCATTGCCTCCAGCAGCCGCGGCATGCCGGCAACATCACCCAATGCGTCAGGCACGTTGACACCATCAAAATCGGAACCGAAACCGACCCGGTCTTCACCAATCCTGTCAATGAGATAACACAGATGTTTGACAATGTCGGTTATCGGCGTACCCCCGTCATGTTTACCGTCCCCGCGAAGAAATGCCGTGCCAAAGTTGACGCCGACCAAACCATCACTGGCGGCAATCGCCGCCAATTGCATATCGGTAAGATTGCGTGGCTGTGGGCAAATGGTGTGCGCGTTGGAGTGTGTCGCCACCAAGGGGGCATCACTCAATTCAGCCATTTGCCAAAACGCTTTCTCATTCATATGTGACAAATCAATCAGAATCCTTTTCTGATTGCAGACCTCAATAAGCGCTTTGCCTGCCGGCGTCATGCCGGGTCCGGTATCCGGCGATCCGGGGAAATCGCCCTTCACTCCAGAGCCAAACTGATTTTGCTCATTCCAGAAGGGACCGATACTGCGTAAACCTTGCTGGTAAAATTGATCTAGCAGCAGCAGATCCGTATCGAGGGATTGTGCGCCTTCAAGATGCAATACCATCGCCAACACATTGTTCCGCAGGCAATATTCGATATCATCTACCGAACGACAGATACGCGCCCGGCCTTGAGAATCTTGCGCCAATGTATGCAATATCTCGATCTGTGCTGCAGAAATGGCCAACGGAGCGCAATCCGTCTCGTCTCTTATGCTTCCCCGTAGACGCATATTGGTCAAATACGCTGCCGGTGGCACAAACACCGCAAACAGACCTCCGGCAAACCCACCGCGGCGCATTCGCGGATAATCGAGCTGCCCCACCAGCCCGGCGTAAAAAGCCTCAGCCGGATCATCACCATGATGTAACCACAAATTCAGCAACAGGTCGTTGTGACCATCAAAAAAAGGTTGGGGAATATCAGTATTCATTGAGCCAGAACCCCATTTTTCCTTCGCTGGTTTTTCATTCTCTATTCATAGTATTAGCGCAAAAAATAATTTTTGCGTTGGTTCGGCACCGCAATTTTGTAACAAAAATGCTGGTATTCGGTAGCGTGTCTGTTGCGGGCCGCTAATAATCCACGCGAAAAAGCTTGATGTCCCGGCACGTTACTGAGCTCCGGGGCACACCTTATAGCAACGGTTTTGCACAACTCGATTGTGCATCGTGGGTTTGATTTCATCGGATGTTGGCGGCTTTTGCGATCTAAACAAACAAGCTTTACACGCAGCGAATTGGACGTGAAAACCTGAAACACTGCAATCGGCTAAAACGACAAGGCTATCGGATACTCAACATCGGCAAAATGCATGACAGGATCATCAGTAGGTTGATTGAGGGTGAGCATTAACCGTTGTAATATCAATCGTCATATCGAATACACCACCCCATTTATGGTTCGGGCATATCGGTGAACTGTGCACGGGCTAATGTTGATATTTTTGTGAGTTTTTTCTGAATAGTTCTTTTTTGATTAATAATCGTACTATATGTTCTTCACGATGTTTATTTTTACTAAACATTATCTACAATTACATTCTCGTCAGGGTTCTAACCTGACCAGATACCCTTTATTTCATTTCATTTTGTTTTATTTATCGCCTGCTATTCGCAGGTTTTTTTTATTATGGCAACAATAAAATCAAATTCATGCCCCGCCTAGCACCCCATGTCACGCTAGGCCCGCGATCGCCGATCGCACCGCAAGCCCGGT
The DNA here is from genome assembly GCF_035013185.1 of Acerihabitans sp. TG2. Classification (NCBI taxonomy): domain Bacteria; kingdom Pseudomonadati; phylum Pseudomonadota; class Gammaproteobacteria; order Enterobacterales; family Pectobacteriaceae; genus Acerihabitans; species Acerihabitans sp. TG2. The sequence continues at coordinate 38,530 of NZ_JAYGJO010000023.1, read as the reverse complement.
AAAAGGGAAAGCGTACCAATGGGGTCGAAGCGGCCGTTTCCCGGCCGCCAGAGCGCCCCATGGTACGCTAGGCCCGCGATCGCCGATCGCACCGCAAGCCCGGTAAAAGGGAGAGCGCACCGATGGGGTCGAAGCGGCCGTTTCCCGGCCGCCAGAGCGCCCCATGGTACGCTAGGCCCGCGATCACCGATCGCACCGCAAACCCTGTAAAAGGGAGAGCGCACCGATGGGGTCGAAGCGGCCGTTTCCCGGCCGCCAGAGCGCCCCATGGTACGCTAGGCCCGCGATCACCGATCGCACCGCAAACCCTGTAAAAGGGAGGGCTGCGCGCCCTCCACCCTTATCCTAACTGCTTCCTCGCATTACGGAAAATCCGCATCCAGGGCCCATCCTCGCCCCACGCCTCAGGATGCCAAGAATTGCTCACCGTACGGAACACCCGCTCCGGATGCGGCATAGTCAGTGTGACCCGACCATCGGCACTGGTCACAGCGGTAATACCATTAGGCGAGCCGTTCGGATTTGCCGGATACGTCTCGGTAGGCAGGCCACGATTATCAACAAAGCGCAGCGCCACCAAACCCGCCGCCTCCAACGCCGCCAAATGAGCCGCGTCACGCACCTCCACCAACCCTTCCCCGTGCGATACCGCAATCGGCAAACGTGAACCCACCATCCCTTGAAGTAATAAAGAAGGACTACTTGTCACCTCAACCAAACTAAACCGGGCTTCAAAACGTTCCGATTTATTACGCACAAATCGTGGCCAAAGATCTGCACCGGGTACCAGATCGCGCAAATTGGACATCATCTGACAGCCGTTACACACGCCAAGTGCCAAGGTATCGGCACGATGAAAAAATGCCTCAAATTCATCGCGCACCCGCGGATTAAACAAAATAGACTTAGCCCACCCTTCCCCGGCCCCCAACACATCGCCATAAGAAAATCCGCCACAGGCCACCAACGCCTGGAAATCATGCAATTGCCCTCGCCCGGACAGCAGATCGCTCATATGCACATCGATCGCATCAAAACCGGCCCGATGGAAAGCCGCCGCCATCTCCACATGGGAATTAACCCCCTGTTCGCGCAGGATCGCCACCTTTGGCGATATCCCTTTGGCGATGTTGAACCCGGTGATTAACGGCGCGGCAATATCCTGTGCCGGATCAAATGTCAGCACCACGTTCAACCCCGGATCGCTATCGTCCTGCTTAGCGACGTGCTCTTGATCGGCACAATCAGGATTATCCCGCAAACGCTGCATCTGCCAGGTCGTTTCTGCCCACCACGTCCGTAACTGGGTACGGTTTTCACGATACACATCCACGGTGCCGGCGCGGAACACCACGTCGTTACCCGCCGTCGCCTGTCCCAGGTCATGCAGACAGTCTGACAGTCCCTGCTGCGCAAATATCTGCTCAACCTGGGCCCGGTCCTCAGCCGCGATTTGAATCACCGCACCGAGTTCCTCATTAAACAGTGCCGCCAAAGTGTCATCACCCAATCCGGCAATATCCACCGCGAGACCACAATGGCCGGCAAAAGCCATTTCCAGCAAGGTCACCAACAGGCCGCCATCGGAACGATCGTGGTAGGCCAGCAAGACACGCTCTGCCACCAGTTGCTGAATCGCGCGGTAAAATCCCGCCAATTGTTCCACGTTGCGCACATCGGCGGTGTCATCGCCCAACTGACGATACACCTGCGCCAGCGCAGTTGCCCCTAACGCCTGGTGACCCGCGCCCAAATCGATTAGCAGCAGTACATTATCCCGATCGGCACGCAGTTGCGGCGTCACGGTGCCCCGCACATCTTCCACCCGGGCGAAGGCAGTGATCACCAGCGACATGGGCGATGTCATTTCGCGCTGCTCTTCTCCTTGCGGCCAACGGGTTTTCATCGACATGGAGTCCTTACCCACCGGAATCGTTAACCCCAGGGCCGGACAAAGTTCCTCACCCACGGCTTTAACCGCTGCATACAAACCCGCATCCTCGCCGGGATGTCCGGCTGCGGCCATCCAGTTAGCGGATAACTTGATACGTTTAATATCGCCAATCTGTGTCGCGGCCAGGTTAGTCAACGCCTCGCCCACCGCCAGACGCGCCGACGCGGCAAAATTCAGCAGTGCCACAGGCGCCCGTTCCCCTATTGACATCGCCTCGCCATAATAGCTGTCCAGACTCGCCGTGGTCACCGCACAATCCGCCACCGGCACCTGCCACGGACCGACCATCTGGTCACGTGCCACCATTCCGGTAACCGTCCGATCGCCAATGGTGATCAAAAAGGTTTTTTCCGCGACCACCGGCAGACGCAGTACGCGCTTCACCGCGTCGGCCAATACGATGCCCTCGCGGCTCAGCGGCGTAGCATCAATGCACAGCCGAGTCACATCACGCAGCATCTTGGGCGTTTTGCCCAATAACACATCCAACGGTAAATCAATGGGCCGATCGGCAAAATGCGTGTCGTCCAGACGCAAATGCAGTTCCTCGGTGGCCTCGCCAATGACCGCGTAAGGCGCACGTTCCCGACGGCAAATGGCCTCGAATACCGCCAACTGGGCCGGCGCCACCGCCATAACATAACGCTCCTGGGATTCATTACACCAGACTTCCAAGGGGCTCATACCCGGTTCATCGTTGGGGATGGCACGCAGTTGGAACCGCCCGCCGCGATGACCATCGCTGACTAATTCCGGCATGGCGTTGGACAGGCCACCCGCGCCAACGTCATGGATAAACAGAATCGGATTGGCCGCACCCATTTGCCAACAGCAATCGATCACTTCCTGGCAACGACGTTCCATTTCCGGGTTATCACGCTGTACCGAGGCAAAATCCAAATCGGCATCCGACTGACCGGAGGTCATGGATGACGCAGCGCCGCCGCCCAGGCCGATATTCATCGCCGGACCACCCAGTACAATAAGTTTGGCGCCTACGGTAATGTCCCCTTTCTGCACGTGCTCGTCACGGATATTGCCGATGCCGCCCGCCAGCATGATGGGCTTATGGTAGCCGCGCAGCTCCAGGCCATTATGGCTGTTCACCCGCTCTTCATAAGTACGAAAATAGCCGGTCAGCGCGGGGCGGCCGAATTCGTTATTAAATGCTGCGCCCCCCAAGGGTCCGTCCATCATGATATCCAGGGCGCTGACAATCCGATCCGGCTTACCGAAATCCTGCTCCCACGGTTGTTCAAAATCAGGAATACGCAAATTGGACACGGAAAAGCCCACCAGCCCGGCCTTGGGTTTCGCGCCCCGGCCGGTGGCGCCTTCGTCACGAATTTCGCCACCCGATCCCGTAGCGGCACCCGGCCAGGGGGAGATGGCGGTCGGATGGTTATGGGTTTCCACTTTCATCAAGATATGCGCCGGCTCCTGATGGTAGGCATAATGGCCATCCTGTGGGTCGGCAAAAAAGCGACCAACAGCAGACCCTTCCATCACCGCAGCGTTGTCCTTGTAAGCGGACAACACGAAATCAGGCGTACGCTCGAAGGTGTTCTTAATCATTTTAAATAATGACTTGGGCTGTTGCTCTCCGTCGATAATCCAATCGGCATTAAAAATTTTATGGCGACAATGCTCAGAATTGGCCTGGGCGAACATATACAGTTCAACATCGGTGGGATTACGTCCCAGACGGGTAAACGCCTCAAACAAGTAATCTATCTCATCAGGTGCCAGCGCCAGCCCGAGTTTAAGGTTAGCCTGTTCGAGCGCCAGTCGACCGGTTGTTAGCATATCCACCCGCTGAACCGGCGCCGGCGGCTGTTGAGTAAACAGATCACCCGCCTGCTCCAGCGTATCAAAGACGGTTTCCATCATCCGATCATGCAGCAGCACACCCAGTTGCCGCCACTGCACATCCGTCATGGCCTCGCCCTGGAAATAAAACGCCAGCCCACGTTCTAGACGTTTCACCTGCGCCAACCCGCAATTATGGGCGATATCGGTAGCTTTTGATGACCAGGGAGACAGTGTGCCGGGACGCGGCGTCACCAACAGCAAACGACCTTGAGGCGCATGTTCAGCAAGCGAGGGACCGTATTTCAACAGCTGTTGCAACCTGCCGCGCTCTTCTGGGTTAAGGGGGGCACTCAGATCGGCAAAGTGGACATATTCAGCATAAACATCATTCACCGGCAACTGGGCTTCACGGCAGCGGGATAGTAGCTTGTTGATACGAAATGCTGATAAAGCGGGCGAACCACGCAGTATTTCCATAATAAAAGATCTCTCGTCTTTGAACCGCCGAACGCAGGTCAGTGGTACGGCTTGCCATGGGGTGCAACTCTGGCCAACTTCCGCGCGCCACATACGCGCGGGCAATTTTTGATTTTTGGGGGGAAACGCGCGCCATTATAGAGAATACCGGCCCCGGACGAAACCGTTTGCGCGGTAAATGTTGCGATTCTTATCTGCACCCTCAAGACCCGGTCGCTAAGCAATAAAGTTGCACAGTGGCGTTTTGTTGCGCAAAATGCCCCCACTCCAGGGAGAAAATGCTAATAATACTGCCGAACGAGACAGCGAAATATTCGCTCCATCTAGAGATAACTATTTGAAAAAAATCAAATTTAACTATGCTGTGATGAGTCTTGTCGCCGCCATGCTAACCTGGGCGTTATGGTTCAACGTCCCGTGGCACAACGCGCGAGAAGACAAGCTGAGCGAGATAAAATCCAGGGGAACGCTACGGGTCAGCACGATTGACGCGCCGTTGAGTTTTCATTCCAATAATAACGTGCAAACCGGCTTCGATTACGAACTGGTGAAACGTTTCGCCGATTATTTGGGTGTCAAGCTTGTAATCCGTCAACGCAGCACGCTCAATGAACTGTTTGATGATCTGGACAATGATGACGCGGATCTCCTGGCCGCCGGTCTGATTTACAACACCGATCGACTACAACGGTTCGCCACCGGTCCCGCCTACTATTATATTTCGCAACAGCTGGTTTATCGGCTAGGTCAACCCCGCCCAAAAAACCTGGGCGCACTACAAGGCCGGCTAGCCGTGTCTTCCGGATCGGCACATATTTCCCTGCTGCGCGAGTTAAAGCAAAAAAAGTACCCGAACTTGCACTGGGAGGTGTCATCTGATCTCGGCAGCACATCGCTGCTCGAACAGGTGGCCGACGGTAAACTTGATTATACCTTGGTGGATTCAGCCACGGTCGGGCTGCTGCAACGTATCCATCCTCGGCTGGCGGTCGCCTTTGACGTAAGCGAAGAAGAGCCGGTTACCTGGTATCTGCGACGAAAAAACAGCGATAATCTCTCCGCCGCCCTGCTGGATTTTTTTAGCCAACAGCAGACGAACGGTATCTTGGCGCGGCTTGAGGAAAAATACCTGGGCCATGTGGGCAGTTTTGACTACGTCGATACCAAAACTTTCCTGACATCCATTGACGCCACGCTACCGGCATTGCAATCGTTATTTCAGCAATACGCCAAAGAGATTGATTGGAAATTGTTGGCCGCGATTTCTTACCAAGAGTCCCATTGGAATCCCCAGGCCGTCTCCCCCACTGGGGTTCGAGGTCTGATGATGCTTACCCGCTCTACGGCGGATAGTCTGGGAATTGCGGATCGCATGGATCCGGAGCAAAGCATCCGCGGTGGAGCGCTCTATCTATCGCACTTGATGCAGCGAGTGCCGGACACCATACCTGAAGAGGAAAAAATCTGGTTTGCGCTTGCGGCCTATAATATGGGGTATTCCCATATGCTGGACGCACGCACCTTAACGGCCAGCCAACAGGGTAACCCCGATAGCTGGGTGGATGTGAAACAACGCTTGCCGATGCTTAGCCAGCCTCGTTACTACCAACAAACCACCTATGGTTATGCTCGTGGCCAGCAGGCCTATAACTATGTGGAAAATATCCGTCTCTACGAGATGAGCCTAATCGGATATTTAGAGGAAAAACAGAAAAAAATCGCGCGGCAAACTGCAGTGACCAACCAGGCTGCAGCGCTTGACGCCACAAAGCAGCCCGCCAAGGTCAGCGGGCTTTTTTCGACCAATAATACCAGTGCTATTTTTGCGCCTTCATGGACCAAACCGCACTCGACGCCATAACGCCGGCATCTTGAAGTTTCAAGGCTTGACGCCGCGCTTTATGCAGTTCGCGGCGGCCACGAAAAAAAGCACTCAGTTGACGTGAACAGTCCTCGGCCAACACGCCCGGGCTCACCGTCACCGCATGATTAAGGCCAGACTGGCGCAGCACGTCGCAAAATGAACCCACCGCGCCGGTTTTTGGGTCGCAGGTGCCGAACACCAAACGGCCGATTCTGGCGTGAATCATCGCCCCGGCGCACATAATGCACGGTTCCAGCGTGACATAAAGCGTGGTGTTTAACAGCCGATAATTGCACAATGCCGCACCACCCTGGCGCAAGGCCATGATTTCCGCATGGGCGGTGGGATCGTGATGACCAATCGAGCGGTTCCACCCTTCGCCGACCACCCGGTCAGCCAGAACCAGCACTGCGCCCACCGGCACCTCACCCTCATCTGCGGCCCGCTCGGCCAAGGTTAAGGCATGGCGCATCCAGTATTCGTCGTCCAGTTCATTAGACATAATATGTCTCCAGGGTTATTTCCCGCCGGCTGATTATAGCGGTATAAGGCGGACGACCGCAAAACCCCGGGCAGCTCGTCGTTGCCTACGGTGATGGGGACACTTACTCTAACGGCTGCAGCTCGCCTCGTGGCGTAACATGCCAACGATGCTGGCAGAAATAGAGTAACGGGCTGTCATGTATGCTATCGCTGTAACCGCTAAACAGTTTGAGCGGCGTACCCAGCGCTGACTCCAATTGCACCACTTTCTCATGACCCAGGCAGCGTAAGGTCAACACCCAGCCGCCGTATCGACGGGTGCTCCGGCTACCGATCACGTTTACCTGTGATAAAAACGGGGCATCGGCATACACCCCACGGACCAAGGGCTCCAGGGAGCCGGTAATCAGCCAAACCTGCGTATCATCACTGGCAAGGTACTCATTTAGCCGCGCCAAAACCGTAGGATAAGCGGTAACACGCTGGCGAAACCAGTCGATGAAACTCTCCTGCAAAGCCATAAGCCGAGCTTCACTGTGACCGAAGGTGATAGCCCACAGTAATAAGCTTATGGGCCAACGGCCGGAGCGTCCTTTAATCAGCAGACCGAATAACACCCATGGCAAGACCGGCAATACCAGGATCAAATTGAGCGGCAGATGGCGCAGCATATAACGTAAAAAACAGCCGAACATATCCTGTTGATGTAACGTGCCGTCCAAATCGAAAAATACAATACGTCGGTTTGCGACAGGGCTCAAAATCACTCCTCAGAATTATTCAATCCGTTGCTACGCTTGTCACCACTTGCCGCAACATTATCACCCAGCGCACAACGCAAGAAACCACGCTGTTGCGATAACGATCGTCTGGCCTGGGTAGCGTCGACGCCGGTGAGAATCATTAATATTGCCGTTTTCACTTCAAAATCAGCCTGTTCCAGCGCGGTCTGTGCCTGCGCTCTATCAGCGCCAGTTGCCTGAACCACAATACGGCAAGCCCGATCCGCGAGTTTGATATTGGTGGCTTTAACATCCACCATCAAATTTTGATATACCTTACCCAGTTTGACCATCGCGCCGGTGGAGAGCATATTCAAAATAAGTTTTTGTGCCGTACCGGACTTCATGCGGGTAGAGCCGGTAAGGACTTCCGGACCCACCAACGGTGAAATAGCGATACCAGCCTCATGGGCGATCGGAGAATCCGGATTACAGGAAATCGCCGCAGTGGCGCAGCCCAAACGGGTGGCATAACGCAGTCCGCCGATCACATAAGGTGTACGCCCCGACGCCGCCAAACCCACCACCATATCCACCGGCTGCAGGTTAAGTGCCAGCAAATCCTTAGCGGCTAGCTCAAGGTCATCCTCAGCCCCCTCCACCGCGTGCAACAAGGCACCAGGGCCGCCAGCAATCAGTCCCACCACGAGCCCGGACGGCACGCCGAAGGTGGGAGGACATTCTGCCGCATCCAAGACGCCTAAACGTCCGCTGGTACCGGCGCCAAGATAGATCAGACGACCGCCGGCCGCCAACGCCGCCGCGGCTAAATCCACCGCAGCGGCAATCGCCGGTAGTTGGTGGCTAATCGCCTGGGGTACCAAATGATCCTGCTGATTAAACAAGGTGACCATTTCCAGCGTAGTCAGTGTATCGAGGTTCATCGAAGCAGGATTACGGGTTTCCGACACTAACGCGCCGAGCTTTGCCACATCATTGTCCATCACATTACCTTGAATTATTAATTCACCTATTTAACACTATTATTGAATAGTAAATTCCGACAGGGGAGAAAATTCTGTAACCTGTCTTCGCCCCTCACCGTTGAGCCATAATTATGAGTAGTGTATTACGCATCCGCCAGCTATACCGGTCATTATCAACCAATGATCGCAAATTGGCCGATTACCTTTTGACACAAACCGACCAAGCCCGTCATTTGAGCTCACAAAAAGTGGCCGAGCAGGTGGGCGTCAGCCAATCAAGTGTGGTCAAATTTGCGCAAAAACTGGGGTACAAAGGTTTTACCGCGCTAAAGCTGGCGCTGAGCGAAACCTTGGCAAGTGTTCAGGATCCCCCTTCGGTAACCGTCCATAATCATATTCTCAGCAATGACCCATTAAAAACGGTTGGGGAAAAATTACTGACAGAAAAAGTGGCGGCCCTTCGGGCGACTCTGGATATCAATAGCGAAGAGCGACTCCGGCAAAGCGTGGTGCTGCTACAAGACGCCCGCAGGGTGATTATCGTCGGTATCGGCGCTTCCGGGCTGGTCGCGAAGGATTTTTCGTACAAATTAATGAAAATCGGCATGTCGGCAGTGGCGCAGACCGATATGCATGTACTGCTCGCCACCGTCCAGGCCATTAGCCCGGAAGATCTTTTAGTGGCCATCTCTTTTAGTGGCCGGCGGAGGGAGATCAACCTGGCAGCACAAGAGGCACATCGGGTGGGTGCACACGTATTGGCGATCACCCATTTTTCCCCTAATGCCTTGCAGCAACATGCCGATATCGCCTTATACACAGTAGCCCAAGAACAGGCCCAAGGCAGTGGCGCCTTATCGTCGACCACCGCGCAACAGGCGTTAACCGATTTGTTATTTATGGCCTTGGTACAGCGCGATCTCGAGCATGCGCCACAACGAATCCGCCATAGCGAAGAAATGCTCAATAAGCTGGCTCAAGGCTGAGACATTGAGGCTTCAGTTGGTCTGTTCGTCAACGTTGATGCTATCAAAGGCACGTTGCAACACCAGAGAAATTATCATGTCGCACAACAACTCTGATGGCAGCTGCGGTGGCCTATCGGGTAATGCCGCTCTGGACGTTCTGGGTGCTCGCGCAGTTTCTGCGCCATCCATTGCCGCAATATCCCGAATATACTTTACGACATTATCGGCATTTAACATCATGGCATTGGCTTTGAATACCGGGTCGCTTTCGAGTAAGCGGTAAATATCTTCGTCATAAATAACCTGCCCTGGCGTTAACGGTATATTATCAATTAAGCGCATTCTAATGTGTTCCAATAGCAGGGTACGCGAATATAAAGCACGATCAAAAATGGATAAAATTTGTTGGGCGCTGCTATAACGAATATTGGAAGAAGGAAAATAAATTGTATCTTCTGTTGCGATCGCCAAATGAGACGTTTCATGAAGTAACGTATGAGACATCTCCAAACGATCTTCTGATACAGTAATCAAACGATCCACATTTATAAAGATCCTGTGTTGCGGATCGCTCGGCAGACAAAAAGCAAGTGGCCCCGTATTTTGCTCGACCGTATCCAATTCAATGATAACATCATCACTTAACAAATTTTTCCTTGAAAAAAATGCTATGTTATTTTTTACTTTAGGCAGCATAAATAAACTTTTTTCAATTACCTTTTCAAAAACAAACAACGCTTGTCGGATAATATCTGGGTCAGTCACTCCCAGAGCTTTAGCAAAATAATTATTGAGCTTGACAATATTATTATGTGATTTTTGCATCCATTTCAAATTCAATAACGCACGTTGTAAACTCATTTTAACATTCATTAATTCTTTATTGGTTTGGGCTTTCAGATCGTTAAGGTAATACGCCTTATTAAAACGCTTTGGGCCTTTAAAAACAAAATAATGGTGATCGCCAAAGATTTCGGTTAATGCTGCCTGTATGCTGTAGTTCACATCCGCATTGGGAGCCAGCACTACGGGTCGATTCATAATAAATTTTTTAAACGGCGGCAATACCCAACGGGTATTTTTCTCTATGGTCAAGTCGAGAGGGGCAAGCTGCTTTGCGTTCACGCCGATAGCGACATTTGCCAAAGACGCATCGCCTGCCTCCATTTTTCGTATGTCCGGATTACCCATCCCCCCTTGCACCACTAAATCTGTTGGTAAAGCATGGGGCTTCGCCATCTCCGCGCCAGAGGGTAACCCTGAGGTCGATTTACGGACGTTAAGTTTTGGCAAAGCGGTGTTAAGCTGCGGAATGGCGTCGATCATTTGGTACCCCAGCTTTATTGACCGTCTGCTAGCGGAACGGGTGATGGAGAACATCATTTCCGCTCCGGGGTCAATACCGCGCAGCGCCGAGAGTCCCAAACGCAATAAAACAGCTCGGCTCAGCTGAGATGCCATGGGTTGGAAAATAAAATGCTGCGAGTTATACAAGCCAGTTTTCAGCGCATGTTTCACCGCTTGCCTGGCCCCATAGGTCATGCTGATACTCATCGCGGTTTTTTGCGACGCAATCAGCGCACCTTTGGTCACGCCACTGGCGAGCCGTATTGACAAGGATGACGCTTGGCCGATAAAAGGTATTAATGCTAAAATATCAAGGCTGCAGTCAAAAATCGCTTCGCCATAATTACCGCTGCTCGCCGCCTTGACACAATTGTAGAAAGGGACGATTGACAATAATATTTCTTTGGCCTTTTCTGTTAAGGTTTGTTCAAAACCATAAAGCGACAACTGCTGCTTAAATGTACGTTTATGCTTATCGGCTAAGCGTTCAATCAGTTTAATCATTACCTGCGAGGAGGCCATGATAATATCAGTCTTAGATTCTTTTATATGTAGCGTAAACTGATCATCAAACACCGTTTGGTCATTCGGCGCCAGCAGCTCACGATAGAGAAGCACATTCTCATCAACGCGGTGTAATTCATAACGCCCGTTTACCGACTTTAGAGCATAAATCCGGGTAACCCTATTATGTTCAGCCATAAACAAATCAATATGGGGTGGATTATTTAATACAGTCAACAGGTCTTTATCATAATCCAGGCTAGGAACTAGCTGCATTTTTCGCCCCAGATTTCTGGTTTTAACCAACGAAAACTCCACCATAAAAATTTTTGCCGCATTAATAAATTCTTTAGCATCAGTATCTAATAAATTAAATTCCGACAATATATATAATTTATCAATATCATAAAACTTATCAGCGATAGAAGAATTTTGTAGCTCATAGGCTTTATCGAGGGATTCCGTATCCTGTGGTGTATCACAACCAAGGACCTGCAAACGGGGTTTGAATTGACTTAGACTTTCGTTAAACAGCACCAGTGGATGTTCATCAATAGTCTCTCTTTGGGAAAAAAAAGCGTCTAGCGCGGTTTTTTCATATGTACTACGCATGGCGGGATCCCAATTCGGCAATTCGTCAGGATGTTCCATTATATAAAAAAGTAAAGCTGGCATTGAAAATAACCTAACCCAACTGGCGGGAATAGCTCGTTCCTTCAATTGCACATAAACCATCAAACCCAGCGCATACGCTTCATCCTGCGAAAACAAAGAAATATCCGCGCCCCACCGCGCAGCAAAAGATAAACCTGCATGACAAAATCCCCAGGTTTGATTATTTTCACCAAAACTAAGGGATAACCCATTATGCCATATAGGAAATTCAGCAACGGCTACTTTATCAAAAATATAAGTCGCTGATTCACCGTTACCCGTTTTCCGCCCTTTATAAATACTGCTATTTATTTTACTAAAAACAGAGCCTTTAACTTTTTGTAAAATATTCTTTTTATGATCACGGTGCTTAATCAATTTTTTTACAATATAATCAAACGCACTTTGTTCGAATAGATGTCGTTCGACCCAATGATGAATTGTCATTTGATAAGTATAAGCCGTATATTTTTTTAAGGACGTTATGGTGCCAGTCGTCTCTGATGACAGTATTTCCCTGCCTAACACCACAGCCCCGTTTTTATTGAAAGTAATATAATCAGTAACATTTCTCATCAGTTGGTTAAGATCAACCTCATGCTCACCTTGCAGCGTTCCATATCTTTTGGCAAAAAAAACGGCAAGCCTATTTGTTACATTTGGAATAGGTGAAATCGTTGGTGACTCTGTGTTGGGAGAAACGGGAATAACATGGTGATCAGACAAAATCGACTGGGTCTGGTCATTCGCTTGCGCAGCAGGAAAACGCAGAGGATCACTAAAATTCAATACCTTTTGATAGATATTTTCGGTAAACCAGCCTTGATAAGCATTCAAATCGAAGTAAGAAGCGGATCGATCGTAAAATACACCAACATCTCTGATAGGCCGAGTAATTACATGAGAAAATTGCCATATAAGCAACTGGGTCGAAAGTACAAAACCACTTAATAAGGTCTCCGTCTTAGACGGTCGGTGATATGTAGAAATATAATACTGGCTATCATTATACACTCTGGCTAAGGCTGCGAGTCTTTTTCCTTGAGGTTGATAGCTGTCATCAAGTAAATTACCTGGAGGAAGCGTAGAAAAATTATTTAAACCATGTTGTCCATCACTGACGCTATTTTTATGAGTATATTTTTCTATAGATGATATATTCATATATCTCCAAAAAAGTGATTTATGCAATGAATGACTAGTGTAAAATAGAAGAAAATAATAACGTTAACTACCTTTTTCAGCATTGAGGAAATACAAAAATAATTGTCACACAATCCCGACATCGTGCTATCACTCTATTTTTTAACAAAAGCATCCTGATGTTATAGATAGACCGTATACACAATATGTCTTAGGTTAAGTGCCCCTTAAAGGGGGCTGCCAACACATTTCATTAGCGACTTATCATTCTTGATGAGCTAAATCACTTAATTCTTCCACCACCAACAGTAAGGTAAGTAATTAAAAAACGCTCTACAATACGGCATTACAAAAATGCTATTTTACCTGATATATATTGAACACCCTACCATTTGCAAAAGTGGTTACTCAACTTCCGAACCATTACTGATGATAAATTATTTTTGCAGGAACATTATCACAAAAATCTATCTCACCATTTAATAAAATACTAATTATCAAATTCAATATCTACTGATAGATGTCAGTTATTTATGTATTTAACATAGAATTGTTTTTAACAAAAAGCAAGAGGTATCAATAATGATTTATTTATTTTTTACATAAAAAACAAATAATTGAGAAATAAAGTAATTATTTGCCATAGTGCTAATTCTGGCAAAATGGCATACACCCTGGATAGGATAAATTTAACAATAACGGCTGTACACTCCAGACAACGCGTTTTACTTAAACGCACATATTAAAAACCAAAAGTACCTCAGTATAATTGCATTATTCAATATTTATCTCAGCATGGCTATTGAAACTAGGATTTTGCTAAACGCTGTGGTCGTACGCCAGTAAATAAAAAATTATCACAACGCTTGGCCAACGCTAAAAAGGCAACAATGCAATCCATAAAATGCGAGCAAAAAATTGTTATGCCAGTTAACTTGCATATCCTATGAAGTAGGGTTAAAAATGGCGGCTATTCTGAGCTACTGATAACCGCCAAACTGAATGACCAATTCGAATGTAGGTGTTAGGGATCCATTTTTATCTAATTTACAGTATATATTATTCCTCATGTACAACAACTAAAATGTGATGTATGTGAACAAGTAATGTGTGCCTAATGTATTGCTATTTTATGATTATATACATAAATAGTCATGTTTTGAAACGTTAGTACTTGGTCAGGGATACCAACTTGATTCTTTATCGCGTTTAATCGAAGATTAGGCTCTGAGTTTTCATCAATACTTTTAACCGCTGGAATTGCAACAAACTGACGCTTTGGTGACTTTTCAATATATTCATCTGTCAACCATGACCTCATTGTTTGTAGGCGAGTAAAATTAAATCTAATACGATATGTTACGTTGTCAAACAAAACAGGGGTGATATGAATAGAACCATTAGAAAACCAGTTTACGCTATTTGACATTTTCCAATAGTCACTGTAGCCAAATGTTAGATTATTATCCTCTAAAAATTTGATATAATTTAAGGTTTGTTCTTCCTGATCATATAATGGGCGAGTATGCTGTTGATACGAGTAAATGGAAGATCCAATGAACATGGCAAGTACAATTGCTATTAAATATTTTCTTTTAAAAGAGAACGTTAAAACCGAAATAGCGATACCGAAGCACACAGCGTTCATGAAAAAACGGGCACTTATATACGCGGGATCTTCATAGCTGATTATGAAAGACGAAATTATACCAGCGATTGAGAGCGCACTGAAAACTCCGATGTACTGAGCTTTAATCCCTGCTTTTAAACAAATTGATAGTGAGTAGAGAATAGTAATTGACCAAACAATAAATGAAGCAATATACGCGATTGGTAAGTCAATGAAAAATATATTCATGCTTTTACCAAGCACATTAACAACCCACTCAGCATTTATTATCCATTGTTCGAAACCAACCACCTTTAATCGCTGTATTGGTAATCCGAAAATCCTTTGGATGACGTGGGTTATTGCTAACACATAGGCTATGCCAAATACCATCATTGATTTTTTATCAATATACTTTTTCCAAGAGAAATAAACAGTAGAAAGCAAAACAGGAAGAAAGTAAGACGCTAAAAACCAAGGATCAGAGGCCGCGGCTAATACCGCCAAAAAGCTATACAATATTGTTATAATAATCGATTTTTTTTCAATATTCCAAAAGCATAAACCAAATACAACAACTCCAAAAAAATTGGTTGAATTGTGCGAAAATGGATGAGCAAGAAAACCAAAGGTATATGAATAAGCAGGAAACAGTATTAAACAAGCAAGAGAAATCAATGAAAAGTATGTTTTTTTAGTATTATTTAATATAATTGTAATAATAACCGATGTAAGAGCGATGAATGCCGACGTAGACAGTATTAATGGTATTTTTCCATCATCAGAATAAAGTGAAAAGAAAATGAAATTAAATGGGTAAATGGTAAAGTACCAGTTATCCGGGGTGGGCGCCCAATCTCGGAATACCGAAAACCCCTCGGTCAGGAAACCGCGCCAAACCAGGGAACTGTTTGCAGCATCTGGTTCAATAGGGAAATATCTGTAAGTCAGAAAATAAGAAATGATCATGGCAAAAATTGATGCGGAAAAATAAATTAACGCCGACCCCTTGTTTACCTTTTTCACTAAAAAAACTCCTTAAGTAATTCCATTCTGTATATTTTGTGCATCTTGGATGATGGTTCATCTTAACACAAGTTATATCACCGCCCTCACCATCTAGGTCAATGGCGTTGTATTGAGCCAAAGGATTGCCTTTATGGTCTGGCGCAACAAGAATACTCAATTATTGATGCCACTACCAAGGTAATTCTGGTCATTGTGCAACGTGAGTGGACCTACCCATGCCCCGAAGGCCCATAATTCGTTCGGTATAGACATTTAGAGGCTAAAATTATGAATAAGATATCTGGCGTGAGTAGTAGTGATTTTATTGAGTTCATGATGTTGTTCCACTATGCATAAGAGCACTCTGCACAGAAAAGAATTTCCAAATTTGTCCAAGTGTGCCGACATGATGTTAACTGTAGTCGCGAATTTGCCTATGGTAGTTTGCCGCTTTTCCCGTGTGCAAATGCGGCCAGGAGCGCATCCTTATTGGGGTTATCCTGCTGGTGTGTTACAGTGCGCGGGATTGGCATTGGCGTGTATCAGTGGCAACCAGCGCTACACTCATAGTTGAGGTAAAATCTGGAGGCTAAAAAAGGCATATATTGCCATTTGGTGTTGCTGGACAGGTTTTTTCGATGCCAAAACAAGGGTGAAAACCGACCCGTAGTGCGGGATCATATCCAAAAATAAATCCAGATAACCGCATGATTTTAATATATTTAATATCTAAGTGATTGAGATGGCGTTACTAATAACAAAGCGGTGCATCAACTGCGACATGTGCGAGCCTGAATGCCCTAACCAGGCGATTACCATGGGTGCGGAGTTCTATCAGATCGATCCAAATCGTTGTACAGAGTGCGTCGGGCATTACGACACCCCCACCTGCGTCAACGTGTGTCCCATTGATAATACCATTTTGCCTGACCCACAGCGGGTCGAAAGCAACGATAAGCTATGGGAGAAATATGTGCTGATGTACCACGACCCTCGCTTATGAGTCCGGCTACTTCTCCAGAATAACGGTGGCACAGGCATAACGCCGCTCATCAGCGAGGCTGACATGCACGCTGGTCACCCCCAAACGCTTGGCCAACGCGTCGGCCTGCAGATAAAACCGCAGTCCCGGTTTGCCCAGGATATCGTTGATCACTTCAAATTGTGCAAAGGCGAGACCGTTACGAATACCGGTGCCAAAGGCTTTTGCCGCCGCCTCTTTTACCGCAAACCGTTTGGCCAGAAAACGGATCGGCTGCTTATGATTCAGATATTGTGCCCATTCCACGTCGCTCAAAATACGCTGGGCAAAG
Organism: Acerihabitans sp. TG2; assembly: GCF_035013185.1. Lineage (NCBI taxonomy): Bacteria > Pseudomonadati > Pseudomonadota > Gammaproteobacteria > Enterobacterales > Pectobacteriaceae > Acerihabitans > Acerihabitans sp. TG2. The sequence goes on along the minus strand of NZ_JAYGJO010000023.1, from coordinate 21,686 downwards.
CGGTCCCCGCTGCGTGCTACCACCGCTTCGATACGGGCTATTTCGACAATATCGGTTCCAAGACCGAGGATGGCCATTATCCGCGCGCTCGCAATGCGCGTGGATACATCAAACCAGCAGTAATCTGTACCGCCATGTCTACCTCCTAAAATCGCTCGCCCTGGGTGTCCTGTGGCATAGTTCTACACCTTATCAGGGAGATCCTCTGTGGGCGCTGTTTTATCCGTTGGTTTTTTTATCATAAACTGGCGAAACAGCTCGCGGCTTTTTAGCGGCTTACCACCAAGATAGGGTTTAAGCGCCATGCGTGTAAAGCGTTTGGCGGCGCGTAAGCTGTCAATATCGGGGAACTGGCGGGTGGCCAGCGCTTGAAGTTCGCGTCCGGTAAAACTGTAGTGGTCGATGACCACACTGGCAATAAACCCTTTTTCTTCACGAAAACGATACGTCATATCGTCATCCACCGGCAGTCCGGTGGCGGCACAGTGTAAAAAATCAACACCGTATCCCAGATGCCCGAGCAGGGCCAGTTCAAAACGCCTTAGCGCGGGTTCCGGCGAGCCGTTATCACCCGCCAGCGATTGCAGGCAGTGCAGGTAGTCAAAAAACAGTGAGGAATAATCGGTTTCGTGGGTCAGGACCCGGGACAGCAGTTCATTGGTATATAGCCCGCTGTAAAGCATCAACCCGGTTAATGGCAGCCCCATCGATACCGGCTCAGCGCTGCGCAAGGTTTTCACTTCACCGCGTCCACTCCAGCGGATCAGTAACGGCGTAAACGGCTGTAATATCCCTTTTAACGCAGAGCGACGAGAACGTGCGCCTTTAGCCAGTATGCGCACCCGCCCATCGTTTTCAGTGAAAAAATCCAACAGCAGGCTGGTTTCGCTATAATGTCGTCCATGCAAGACAAATGCACGCTGCCAGCCATCCATCGGGTTAGCCCTCAGAGATCGTCGGTATAACCCAAGCTGCGCAAAGCACGTTCATCATCGGCCCAGCCTGATTTCACTTTGACCCAGAGTTCAAGATGCACTTTGGACTCAAACATGGTCTCCATATCCTGACGGGCTTCAATACCAATGGTTTTAATCTTCGACCCTTTATTGCCAATGACCATTTTTTTCTGGCCCTCGCGTTCCACCAGGATCAGGCCGTGGATATCAAATCCCCCGCGCTCATTGGTGATAAAGCGTTCAATTTCCACCGTGACGGAGTACGGCAGCTCTTCACCAAGAAAACGCATCAGCTTTTCACGGATGATTTCAGAGGCCATAAAGCGCTGTGACCGGTCGGTAATATACTCTTCCGGGAACTGATGGATGCCCTCAGGCATACATTTGCGCACAATGCTGGCTAGCGTATCGACATTCATCCCGGTTTCGGCGCAAATCGGCACGACATCCAGGAAGTTCATCTGCTGGCTGAGGAAAGTGATATGGGGTAGCAGCTTACTTTTGTCGGTGACGTTATCGACTTTATTAATCGCTAACACCACCGGGCAATCAACACCACGTAACTTATTGACCACCATCTCATCATCCGGCGTCCAGTGGGTACCTTCTACCACAAAAATCACCAGCTCCACATCACCCAGTGAACTGCTGGCAGCACGGTTCATCAATCGGTTGATGGCGCGTTTTTCCTCAATATGCAGTCCAGGGGTATCGACATAAACCGCCTGGTATGGCCCTTCGGTATGGATGCCCATTATCCGGTGGCGTGTGGTCTGCGGCTTACGTGAGGTTATGGAAATTTTTTGCCCGAGAAACTGATTGAGCAGCGTAGACTTGCCAACATTTGGCCGGCCGACGATGGCAATAAATCCGCAATATGTTTTTTCTTCGTTCTGATTTTCGTTCATTCAAGCTCCAGCTCTTTCAGCGCTTGTTCGGCAGCTGACTGTTCGGCTTTACGGCGGCTTGAACCATTGCCCACAACGGGTTCTGGTAAGCCACTGACATGGCAGTGAATAGTAAATTCCTGGTCATGCGCCTCGCCACGGACCTGAACCACTAAATAGGTAGGTAACGGCAAATGACGCCCTTGCAAATACTCTTGCAGGCGAGTTTTGGGGTCCTTTTGCTTGTCGCCGGGGCTTATCTCCTCCAGACGACTATGATACCAATTAAGGATCAAACGTTCGATATTTTCAATATTGCTATCAAGAAATATGCCGCCGATAAGGGCTTCCACCGTATCAGCCAGAATAGATTCTCGGCGGAAACCGCCGCTTTTCAATTCCCCTGGCCCTAAGCGCAGGCACTCGCCCAGATCAAACTCCCGAGCCATTTCGGCCAGCGTGTTGCCACGCACCAAAGTCGCGCGCATCCGGCTCATATCCCCTTCGTCGACACGGGGAAAGCGCAGATATAGCTCATTGGCGATAACAAAACTCAATATGGAGTCGCCGAGGAATTCCAGCCGTTCGTTATGTTTGCTGCTGGCGCTTCTATGAGTCAGGGCCTGTAACAAAAGCTCGTGCTGTTGAAAAGTGTAGCCCAGTTTCTTCTGGAGCCTATTTATTAAGATGGGGTTCATGCGTTACCAATAACTCAACCATGCGTCAAATAACTACAACATACGGGACCGGTTTGCCGATACGTGTGACCTGCTCCCTGGCATTACATCTATACCCGGCATACTTCAAGTTGCAGGTGCGCTGACCACGATCTTTCACCCGAATCACTTACTTGCGTAAGCGTTTGGGGGATTCGCTGTGTCGTCGCCTTCCCGCAACTCGAATTATTAAGGTTATACCAGTAACCAAACCAAGACAAATCTGTTTCGTTTGCAGTGGCCCCCGGAACGGGGGCCAGTGTTTATTGTCAGAGGGGGGTATTCTACAACGGGAAGCGCAATAATGCTTCGCTTAAAACAGGTTTCGATTAATGTATTGCACCGATACGCTCTAAACGAACGCCGGTTGGCCACTGACCTTCCTGTTTTTCAAAACTCATCCAGATCGCGACGGCTTTGCCCACCAGATTTCGTTCGGGGACAAATCCCCAATAACGACTGTCAGCACTATCATCACGATTATCGCCCATCATAAAATAATGTCCCGCCGGCACCGACCATTCAGCCAACTGCTGGTTACGCTGGCGATAGTACATACCGACCTGATCCTGCTGTCCCGGAACCTGCAAGATTTGATGTGACATATTTCCCAAGTTTTCCGTACGTTCGGCCAGGCGAACACCACCCTGAACCTGTCTGTCTGGTGGGACCTGTAAAAAACCGGTGGAGGATTCACCGCTACCGTTGGAATCATAGGTCTGGACAAAATCACTGGGTGCCATATCGCTGTAGGTAATAGGCAAAGCACTGGTGCAGGAGGTGGTGCTATCCGCACATCCCGGCTGTACCGTCACCGTCTTGCTGAGCGGATCGTAGATCACCCGATCGCCGGGCAAACCGATGACCCGTTTGATATAATCCAACTTCGGATCCGGTGGATATTTAAACACGACAATATCACCACGTTTGGGATGGCCGGTTGGGATAAGCGTCGTTTGGGTTATGGGGTCTTTGATTCCATAGGCAAATTTTTCTACCAGGATAAAATCGCCCACCAGTAATGTCGGCATCATGGAACCAGACGGAATCTGAAACGGTTCGTAAATGAACGAACGAACAATAAAGACCACCAACAACACCGGAAAAATGGACGCGCAGGTTTCAATCCAGCCCGGTTGTTTGACTTTTTCCTGCAACGTCTTATCAATAGCCACATCGTCGGCTGCAGCTAGCTCGGCCAGCCGGGCGCGACGCGCCGGTGCCAATTTAAAACGATCCACGCACCAGATAATACCTGTTATCAAGGTGGCTATTGCCAGGATCAGGGCAAACATATTTGCCATGCAAACTCCTTAAGAACCTATTTACTGTCTTTGCCAACGTGCAGTATCGCCAGGAAAGCTTCCTGCGGCAGCTCGACATTTCCCACCTGCTTCATGCGTTTCTTACCGTCTTTCTGCTTTTGCAGCAATTTCTTTTTACGACTAACATCACCACCATAGCATTTTGCCAGGACATTTTTACGCAATTGCTTAATAGTGGAACGAGCAATAATATGGTTGCCAATGGCGGCCTGGATAGCAATATCAAACTGCTGGCGTGGGATCAGCTCCTGCATTTTTTCCACAATTTCCCGGCCACGCCGCTGGGAATTATCCCGGTGGGTAATCAACGCTAACGCATCTACCCGTTCGCCATTGATCAAAATATCCACTCGCACCATATCCGACGTTTGGAAATGTTTAAAGCTGTAATCCAATGAGGCATAACCACGCGATGTCGATTTCAACCGGTCAAAGAAATCCAGAACCACTTCTGACATGGGAATTTCATAGGTCAGCGCGACCTGGTTGCCGTGATAGACCATATTGGTCTGCATACCGCGTTTTTCGATACATAAGGTGATGACGTTGCCGAGAAACTCCTGGGGCAACAGCATATGACATTCGGCAATTGGCTCGTGCAATTCCAAAATATTGTTCAATGGTGGAAGTTTAGCCGGGCTATCGACGTAGATGGTCTGGTTATCGGTGGTAACGATTTCATAAATAACCGTCGGCGCAGTCGTGATGAGTTCGAGGTCATATTCACGTTCCAAACGCTCCTGGATAATCTCCATATGCAGCAGGCCAAGGAAACCGCAGCGAAAACCAAATCCCAGGGCGGTGGAACTCTCCGGCTCGTAGAACAAAGACGCATCGTTCAGGCTCAGCTTGCCGAGCGCATCGCGAAACGCCTCGTAATCATCAGAGCTGATGGTGAACATGCCCGCATAGACCTGCGGTTTGACCTTTTTGAAGCCTGGCAAGGCTTTTTCCGCCGGCTGGCGGGCCAGGGTCAGGGTATCTCCCACCGGGGCGCCCAGAATATCCTTGATGGCACACACCAGCCAGCCGACTTCGCCACATTTGAGAATATCGCGATCGACACGTTTAGGGGTAAAAATACCAAGACGATCGGCGTTATAACTCAGGCCGGTGCTCATGACCTTTACTTTTTCGCCTTTGCGCAGGGTGCCGTTTTTCAAGCGAACCAGCGATACGACGCCCAGGTAGTTATCAAACCATGAATCGATGATCAGTGCCTGAAGCGGTCCATCCGGATCACCCTGCGGTGGCGGAATATCCCGCACCAGTCGCTCGAGCAATTCAGGGATGCCCACACCGGTTTTAGCCGAACAACGTACCGCGTCGGTGGCGTCAATGCCCACAATGTCCTCAATTTCCTGCGCCACCCGATCGGGTTCAGCGGCAGGTAAATCGATTTTATTAAGCACCGGCACCACTTCAAGATTCATTTCCATGGCCGTATAGCAATTTGCCAGGGTCTGCGCTTCGACCCCCTGCCCGGCATCGACGACCAGCAGCGCGCCTTCGCAGGCGGCAAGAGAACGGGAAACCTCGTAGGAGAAATCCACATGGCCTGGCGTGTCGATGAAGTTAAGGTGATAAATCTGACCGTCGTTGGCTTTGTAATCAAGCGTCACGCTCTGGGCTTTGATGGTAATGCCGCGTTCGCGTTCCAAATCCATGGAATCCAGGACCTGGGCAGCCATTTCGCGTTCAGCCAGACCTCCACAGGTTTGGATCAGCCGGTCGGAGAGAGTCGACTTACCATGGTCGATGTGAGCTATGATGGAAAAGTTTCTTATGTGGTTCATTTATATGAATTTTTCTCTAATTATGTTGCTTAGATTTATTTCGGTGAACACCGCGATGGACTTAAAAGTCAAAATACTCAATATGGCATGGCCGCATATTACACTGTATGGCAGTTTCAAGGAAGGATAGCGGGAGCAGACAATAGCCTATGTATAAACATGGCGAGGGATCGTTGGCCATTGCCGTGCAACACACCACCAGGATCAGCCAACTTCGGCTGTCACTGAACCGTACACAGTGGAGGATAATCAGAGAGATAAAACCGGGGATGATAGCCGTCTGTGGCGATGGCAACCGCACATTGTTCACCAGGTCATGTTCACCAGGTCATGTTCACCAGGTCATGTTCACCAGGTCATGTTCACCAAGTCATGTTCACCAGGTCATGTTCGCCGGGTCAGGAGACTATTGGGGCTTCTCCTGCTCCAGGCGCAACGCCGAGGGAGGCAAGGCAATTTGCAGGATCACCGGCTGGTACTGGCGTTTATCACCCAATTTTTGAGCATAAAAACGCGCCAGCATAAAACCACCGGTAGCGCCGACCAAACCACCAAAAGCCGCCGCCAGATCGGTATTAAACCAACCTTGCATTAAGGCCGCACAACCGATTAATCCCACCAACGGCAGCATATACACCAGCAATGCCGAGCGAATCAAGCTGGCTTCGGTAATGCCCACTTCAACCCGCTGACCGGGAACCAGCGGCTGCGTGCTGATGACATTAAGCTGCTGAGTGGACTCAGGACCCATTTTATTGAGAATGCTGGTGCCGCAGGTGCCTTGTGAATGGCAACTGCCACAACCGGAATGCTGTTCACAACGCAGTTGTGCGACGCCCTGCTGCCACGAAATAACCGTTGCCCACTCTTTAATCATGGTTGCACCTTAAATGTCACACTGTCGGCGATGCGTTTGGCGGTAGCCGGAGGCAGTTCGCCGACAACGGTAACTTCTTTATTGCTACGAATGAGGGTATGGATTGTCCTTCGGCCAGTGCGAATAGAGTGCTCGGAATTCACCGCGTCTGTCTGGGCGATGTTGACTGAGAAACTAAACAGTCCGTCGCTATAGAGCCGAGTTTCAATCGGCACATTTATCCCGGGCAGTGTGCGGTTGCTATGCGCCACCTCAATCATACCCGCAGGCAACCACTTGACCTCCCAGCTAAAGTCGCTGGCACCGGTCGTTGGTACAGCCAACTGCGGTGGCAAATTGACTTTTTCGAGTCCCTTCATCAGAGACTGTACCTGCGGATCGACGATCAATGAAATCACGCGAAACTGTTCCAGCGTTTCCCCATCGCGGTCGAGTAAATCAGCCCGCAATGGCAGTTTAGTCGCGGCATCGATCCATAAGACGTAACCAAAACGCGTACCATCCCGCGCCACCACACGTACCACTTCACAAGAACGATCGGTAACACGCGTACGGCCGACAGAAATAAAATCATAGAACTTGGATAAATGGTCGAAATCAGCGTAAACAATTGATGGAAGAGAATCAACAATATGATTGCCGATCAAGGTGAAAGGTTCAAATCCAGGCTCGAAGAAGCTGATTTCATTGTCGCGTTGCACTATTTCACGACGTGGGCCATCCATCTGCAGAAGCTGTGCTAGCTGGTGTTTTTCAACCACAGCATGACGAAAGCGCAGAGAATCCACACCTTGTTTGCTGACGCTGATAAAGGAAAACTCGTAGTTCAGCGACTGGCTAGCCTGGCTCATTTGTTGCAACAACACCCCGGGGGCCGCTGTGGGGGCCTCGGCCAGAGTGTTGGTGGAATAAAACAGACTACTTGTTATAAAACAAACAGCACACCAAAATTGCTTCATTACTGCGGTTGCATTCCTAATGACTGGGTACCAGGCACCTGCACTGCAGCCTGTTGAGTTTCATGCTGATCGAACTGCATCTGCGTGGAATGAACTCGACGCTGCAGTTCGTAATCCTGCAGGATGGCATTTATCCGCTTACGTTGCTCCTGGAGTTGCTGCTGGGAACCATTGTCGGCGGCTGAAGAAGCAGAGGGAACCCCCAAGCTAACCGGCGAGGCCTGCCCCATCATCGGCAACGTATTAAACACCGGTGATTCCGGCTGCGAATCGATATTGTTCGGCTGATTATAGTGCTGCACGCCGACAATCACCGCCAGCGATACACAGGCAGCCAAACCGATCTGCATAACCTGCGCCGCCCAAGGACGAGCCTTATGCCAAAATGGCAGTTTGTGCCAGGTTTCAGGCAAGGGCTGAGATTCCTTCACAGTCTGCGGCGTCAATCGTGCCGGTTCCTGTGCCAGTGCAGCCGACACACGACTGGCAATGTCAAAGTGAATCACGTCACCGACATCCCCGCGCATCGTGTCGCGAATCAGGTGATACCTTTGCCAGCTTTGTTGTAACCTGTCATCCTTGGATAATTCATTGAGCAGTTCGTTGTCGAACGACTCACCATCCATAAGCGCGGAAATCTTTTCGTTATGCATGCGTGGGTACCTTCTCTTCTGCCGCCATCATTATCGCTGAATCAGCGGTTGAATTTTAGTGTCTATCGCTTCGCGTGCACGGAAGATTCGGGATCTTACCGTTCCCACCGGGCAGTCCATGATGGAGGCTATTTCTTCATAGCTTAAACCATCCAATTCCCGCAGGGTAATGGCCATTCTTAGGTCCTCTGGAAGCGCTTCAATAGTGCGGAACACTATCTGTCGTAACTCTTCAGACAACATTAAATTCTCAGGGTTCGATATTTCTTTTAATGCACCGGCACTTTCATAGTTTTCAGCATCGCTCGCGTCCACATCACTGGACGGGGGGCGACGGCCCTGAGCAACCAAATAATTTTTAGCCGTATTAACGGCAATACGGTACAACCAGGTATAAAAAGCACTATCCCCACGAAACGACTCCAAGGCTCGATAGGCTTTGATAAAAGACTCCTGCGCCACATCTGGCACATCCCCTTGGGGGACATACCGAGAGACCAGGCTCGCCACTTTGTGCTGGTAACGCACGACCAACAAGTTAAACGCTTTTTGGTCGCCTTTTTGAACCCGTTCAACCAACACCTGATCTGTTAACTGCTCGCTCATCCGAGGTAAATTCTCCTCAAATTTATCTCCACGCGAAAAATAGAACTGCCAGCCTCTAAACTGATAACACGAGCAAGCACTCGATTGGAGTTTACGCAAAACATAAAGTTCCGTCCCACCTGTATTTTTAGTTAAATGAAATGGGAGACGGCCTTTGGTGCGCCGGTGTTCACACCGGGTGACAGACAGACTATCACGAAATTAATATTAGGGGCTCCCTGAATGCCGAAAACGCAAAGCCTTAGCGCTCGTCATCCCTTCAGCACCCTATTGAGAGCGCAGGGTACCTTGAAATCCATTTGCTGTCAGCAAACATGCGTAATTTGTCCCCGGATAAAATATCGTCAATTACCCTTTCAGACCTAAATCATAGAGTGCTACCATCGGAAAACCGTCTTTTTTCTATGGTAACTACCCTCTATTATGCAACCTTTAACTGAACATGTAACCGATGTGTTGGTGATCGGCAGCGGCGCCGCTGGCCTGTCCTTGGCATTACGCCTAGCAGGGCATTGTCAGGTCATGGTGTTAAGCAAAGGCCCTCTCAATGAAGGATCAACGTATTATGCCCAAGGGGGGATCGCCGCGGTATTTGATGAAACCGACAGCATAGACTCCCACGTAGAGGACACGCTAATCGCCGGAGCGGGACTGTGCGATCGCGAAGCGGTGGAATTTATCGCCGGCAACGCGCACCACTGCGTACAGTGGTTAATCGACCAAGGTGTATTGTTCGACACTGAAACCCGCGACACGGCAGCGTTAGCCACCGGCGATCCTGCGGCAGAGCGTTATCACCTGACCCGCGAAGGCGGCCATAGCCATAGGCGCATTCTGCATTCCGCCGACGCGACCGGTAAAGAAGTGGAAACCACCTTGGTTTCCCAGGCGGCCAACCATCCCAATATCCACGTGATGGAACGCTGCAACGCGGTAGACTTGATCTGCTCGAGTAAAATCGGGCTTTCCGGGACCCGCCGCGTGGTGGGAGCCTATATCTGGAATCGCGAAAAGGAGCAGGTGGAAACCTGTCGGGCAAAATCGGTGGTGCTGGCAACCGGCGGTTCTTCAAAAGTGTATCAATACACCACCAACCCGGATATTTCCTCAGGCGATGGCATCGCCATGGCCTGGCGTGCGGGTTGCCGGGTGGCCAATCTTGAATTCAACCAGTTTCATCCTACCTGCCTGTTTCATCCACAGGCGCGAAATTTTCTGCTGACCGAGGCACTGCGCGGCGAGGGTGCTTATCTCAAGCGGCCGGACGGCACGCGTTTCATGCCCGATTTTGATGAACGCGCCGAGCTCGCTCCACGCGATATTGTTGCCCGCGCCATCGACCACGAGATGAAGCGGTTGGGTGCCGACTGCATGTACCTGGATATCAGCCACAAACCGGCGGATTTCATCCGTCAGCATTTCCCCATGATCTACGAAAAACTGTTGTCGCTGGATATCGATTTAACCAAACAACCGATCCCCATCGTACCGGCAGCCCACTATACCTGTGGGGGGGTGATGGTCGATCAACATGGCCGCACCGATCTCGATGGACTTTATGCCATCGGCGAAGTGAGTTATACCGGGTTGCATGGGGCAAACCGCCTGGCATCCAATTCACTGCTGGAATGCCTGGTCTATGGCTGGTCGGCATCAGAAGATATCATCAAGCGATTGCCGACCATCAAATTGGCCAAACATCTGCCCGTCTGGGATGAAAGCCGGGTAGATAACTCCGACGAGGCGGTAGTGCTCCAGCACAACTGGCACGAACTGCGGCTGTTTATGTGGGACTATGTCGGCATTGTGCGCACCACTAAACGCTTGGAACGGGCGCTGCACCGCATCAACTTGTTACAACGTGAAATCGATGAGTATTACTCCAATTTTCGCATCTCCAACAGCTTGCTTGAGGTTCGCAATCTGACCCAGGTGGCGGAACTGATCGTCAAAAGTGCGATGTTGCGTAAAGAGAGCCGGGGGTTGCATTACACTCTTGACTATCCAGAGATGACGGACAATCCCCAACCGACCATTCTACATCCCTGATAAATAGAGCGTGACGGTGTTTTATGGCGCGGGGGTGGCGACACCGGACATATGCAGATAAAAATCACCGGCCAAGGTGCGATACGCCGCCGAGTAACGTCCATCTGGGTCCTTAAGCACCATGTCGGTGACCACCGCCGCGCCTGGCGTTAATGATAATGCCAGAAGCATCCGATGTGGCGCCTTGCCCGGCCGGTCTGCCACATCGGTACGGTAACGCAGGTGCCAGCCTTGCCCTTGTGCTAATCCGATCACCCGCTCGCCTATCTCGGCCGGCAACACCATTGAGAATAGCCCCTGAGGGGCCAACAGCAGACGCACCACCTCTAGCAAGCGCTGATGGGTTAAGGACGCCGTGTGGCGCGCACGATCGCGCTCAGTGCTACCGCAGGCCACTCCCACCGGAAAATAAGGCGGGTTACTGACGATAAGTTGATAAGCGGCAACGGCATGACCGTCGCGTTCATGCCCAGGTTTGTCAAGCACCGGAAAACCCAAGACGGCGGGATTAAGGATATCCCCCTGGATAACCTTTAAACGCTGCCGCCACGGACTTAGCGCAAAGTTTTCCCGCGCCTGGCAGGCGGCGCGCTCGTCCAGTTCGATCCCAGCGACACGGACATGATCACCGGTGCGTTGGGCGAGCATAAGCGCAATGAGCCCACAGCCGGTGCCAATGTCCAACACATCTACCGCGTCAGCCAGCGGCGTCCACGCACCCAGCAGTACAGCGTCAGTACCCACCTTCATGGCGCAGCGGTCATGGGCGGCGAAAAACCGCTTGAAGGTAAAGCCATCCCTACGCAATGGGGTATTGTCATTCAGCACATCGTTCATCATTTGGTTCTCGCGGCATTCCGGGTTACTTTAGTGACGGACTTGAGGATCCGGGCTTCTCAGCCCCTGCGCCGGAAGGTAAATTGCCCCCCCACACGGAAACAGATGAACATTCTGCCCGATCCGTCTATAATCTGCGCCCCAACCAGAGGTAGACCATGACTGTAACCCAATTTAGCGAACTCGACCTACATGAAAGCTTGATCGCGGCACTGCGCGATAAAGGCTATGAGCGCCCTACCGCCATTCAGTCCGAAGCGATCCCGCCGGCAATGGAAGGGCGCGACGTGTTGGGTTCGGCCCCTACCGGTACCGGCAAAACCGCCGCCTACCTCTTACCCGTGCTCCAGCATCTGCTGGATTTTCCGCGCAGGAAATCCGGCCCACCCCGGGTACTTATCGTGACACCGACCCGCGAACTGGCGATGCAAGTGGCTGAACAGGCTAAACAGCTGGCCGCACATACCAGTCTGGACATCGCCACTATCACCGGCGGCGTGGCCTTTATGAATCACGCGATTGTATTTAGTGAAAATCAGGATATCGTTGTTGCCACCACTGGCCGGTTGTTGCAATACATTAAAGAAGAAAATTTCGATTGCCGGGCCGTGGAAACGCTGATCCTTGACGAAGCGGATCGCATGCTGGAGATGGGCTTTGCCCAAGATGTCGAGCTTATCGCCGCCGAAACCCGCTGGCGCAAGCAGACATTACTGTTTTCCGCCACCCTGGAAGGTAATGCGGTAAAAGATTTTGCCGAGCGGCTGCTCAATGATCCGGTAGAAGTCGACGCGTCGCCATCGCGGCGTGAACGCAAAAAAATCACCCAATGGTTTTATCGCGCCGATGATTTGAAACATAAAACCGCCCTGCTGTGCCATTTGCTTGCGTTACCCGACGTCACCAAAGCCATTGTGTTCGTGCGCAAACGCGAACGGGTTCATGAAGTGGTCAGTTGGTTGCATGCCGCGGGCATCGCGTCGTGCTATTTGGAAGGCGAAATGGTGCAAGCCAAACGCAACGAGGCCATTCGGCGGATGAATGAAGGTCGCATGAATGTCCTGGTCGCCACCGACATTGCGGCGCGTGGGTTGGATATCGATGATATCAGCCACGTTATCAATTACGATTTGCCTACCACGGCTGATGTCTATTTGCATCGTATTGGCCGCACCGCCCGCGCCGGGCGTAAAGGCTCGGCCATCTCTCTGGTGGAAGCCCACGATCATCTGCTATTGGGTAAGATCAGCCGCTACCTTAACGAACCGTTAAAAGCGCGCATTGTGGAAGAACTGCGGCCCGTGACCCGCGCCCCCGCCGAGAAAGTTACCGGCAAACCGTCGAAAAAAGTACTGGCAAAACGTAAAGAGAAAAAAGAACAAAGCCAGGTCAAAGACAAGGTAAAGGTCCGGTTGCGTGATAAACGCAATATTGGTAAGCGCCGAGTAGGCAAAACCGCGGCGACCGCCGCTACCGAGTCCGTGGATGCTAGTGTGATAAGCAATAAGCCGAATGATGATTAATGCGGCACCCACACCAAAAAACCGCCCTTCAGGGCGGTTTTTTTATGGCATAAAGGCTAATTTACAACAATTTAAGGGGAAAATTGGCCTTAAGGTGGTGTATTTATTTTTATCCCGATAACGATAACATCATCCTCATGAGGAAATTTTTTTAACTTATTGTTATTAAACGAAAAATAAACAAAATTACACCAAATCACATATTGGTTAAAATTGTCGCATCGACATAGTTTGGTTTTTTTGATCTAAACAGGGTTTTGTTTTTTTTGCGCGGTGAGCGATTAATTTAAAAAACCGTATGGCCGAACGTTGAGTTCTTTAGGTTTAGGCACAACAAACCGCTCGGGTGGAGCTCTTTTTTATGGCGATTATCGCGACCATAAAAAAGAGAGCCGTAGCTCCCTTAGCGTATAATACGAACCACAAATTACAGGGTGGACGTAAAGGTACGGGTGATCACGTCGCGCTGTTGTTCCGGCGTCAACGAATTGAAACGTACGGCATAGCCTGAAACGCGGATGGTCAACTGTGGATATTTATCCGGATCGGCGATGGCTTCTTCCAGCGTTTCACGGGTCAATACGTTTACATTCAAATGTTGACCGCCTTCCACCCGCACTTTTTCTTTCATTTCCAGTGGGATTTCACGGTATTCCATCTTTCCCAGATCCCCTAACGCAACGATCTGGTCATCGGCGTAACCGCCCACAGCGCACAGGCAACGGGCCTGTTTAACGTCGCTGTCCAGCAGCCAGAAGGAATTTTGCAGTGCTTTGTTGTCGGCTTTAGTAATCTGAATTCCGCTAATCATAATTTGCCTCTGTAGTGTGGCTTGATAATTTTTTTGGTAAAACCAATTGTCCATTGCTCATTATATACCCATAACGACGTTCGATTTCTTTGATATAAATCAATTTTTGAGCAGTTTGCTTGTTCATCAAAATATCCTATTTTTGTTTTACATCAATTTAGCCACTTTTATCGTTATGCCGAGCTGGCAATAAAACCGCCGATGTCGCTAAGACAGGTGGGTCGGGTGATTGAGAAACGGAAATGATTTCTCCTCACGCCAGATACCGGTAAGCTACGGTCCTTATTGCCGAACAACATGGAGCGAACCATGAGTCAGAGTACAACCTGGCGTGATGCCCTCGCCAGTGAAAAAAACCAGCCCTACTTCCAGCACACACTGGAGTATGTCGCCAGTCAACGGGCTGCGGGAAAAACCATTTATCCTCCGCAGTCGGATGTGTTTAATGCGTTTCGCTACACCGAACTGGCGGCGGTGAAGGTGGTGATCCTCGGGCAAGATCCTTATCATGGCCCCAACCAGGCGCATGGCTTGTCATTTTCCGTTCGACCGGGCGTGCCTGCCCCCCCTTCGCTGGTTAATATCTATAAAGAACTGCTGACTGATATCCCGGGATTTATCCGGCCAGAGCACGGTTGCCTACAAAGCTGGGCCGGTCAGGGTGTACTGCTGCTCAACACCGTGTTGACGGTGGAAGCGGGCAAAGCGCATTCCCACGCCAGCCTGGGCTGGGAAACCTTCACCGATAAAGTGATCGAGGTCTTAAATGATTCGCGCGAGGGGATTGTTTTCCTGCTCTGGGGATCCCACGCACAGAAAAAAGGCGGAATTATTGATGCTAAACGCCACGCAGTGCTTAAAGCGCCTCATCCTTCGCCGCTATCAGCCCATCGGGGATTTATGGGTTGTAGGCATTTCTCACAGGCCAATGCACTGTTGACGCAACGTGGAGAAACGCCAATTGATTGGCAACCGCATCTCCCCAGTGCGTAATGGCAGACGTCAGCCGGTTATCGATTCCGATGACCGGTTCTGGAGCGTTAGTTTTTAGCTTTAGACACCGCCACCATGGCGGGGCGAAGCAAACGGCCATTAAGGGTATAACCCTTTTGCATGATCATCATGACGTGATTTGGCTCATGATCGGCGGATTCCAGCATGGTCATCGCCTGATGCACAGAAGGATCGAAAGGCACGTGGGTGTCACTGACCACCTCGATACCGTATTTACGAACCACGTCCAATAATGACTTGAGGGTTAATTCAATCCCCTCAATCAGCGGCGTCAACTCACTGTTTGACTTATCAGCCATATCCAACCCGCGCTCCAGATTGTCGATCACCGGCAGCAGTTCGCCAGCAAATTTCTCCAATCCGAATTTATGGGCTTTTTCTACGTCCAACTCGCTACGGCGACGAACGTTTTCTACTTCCGCTTTGGCGCGAAGCAGGCTGTCGCGCTCATGTTGCTGCAGCTCCTCCAACCGGGCTTCCAGAACAGCGATACGCTCATCGCGTGGATCCACGACGTCTGCGGTCTCGGGCAGTGCTTCTTCAACCTGCGCTGGTGTGAGTTCCATTTCGTTTTCTTGTGAGACTTGCTCGTCAGGGGACTTCTGTTCTTTACTACTCATTATGAGTTTCTCCGCGTTTTAGCCTTTTGATCTTGCTACCTGGCTTATTATGGGGATGAATAGCGGGGATTCAAGGGATGCTGCATAATGTAACCAGCAAAACATGGTGAGGAAAAGTAAATTCATGAACACGCCCTTTCAAAGTATTGGCATCGTGGGCCACCCGCGCCATCCAAATGCCTTGGCCACGCACGAACAGCTTTATCATTGGCTGATGGAGAAAGGACATAACGTCATCATGGAGCACCAAATCGCCCGCGACCTTAAGTTGAAAGGTGCGCAAACCGGCAGCCTGGCGGATATTGGTCAACATGCCGACCTGGCGGTGGTGGTAGGCGGCGACGGCAATATGCTGGGGGCGGCGCGTATTCTGGCCCGTTATGATATCAAGGTTATCGGGGTAAACCGCGGTAATCTGGGTTTCCTCACTGATCTGGATCCCGATTCAGCCTTGCAGCAACTGGCAGAAGTACTGGTGGGCAATTACCGCTGTGAGCAACGTTTCCTGCTGGAAGCGCAGGTCTGCCGTGGTACTGAATGCGGCCGGCTGAGCACCGCCATCAATGAAGTGGTGCTTCATCCGGGGAAAGTGGCGCATATGATTGAGTTTGAAGTCTATATCGATGACAACTTCGCGTTTTCCCAACGCTCGGACGGGTTGATTATCGCCACGCCTACCGGCTCCACGGCGTATTCACTCTCTGCCGGCGGCCCCATTCTTACCCCGACGGTGGATGCCATCGCGCTGGTGCCGATGTTCCCACACACCCTGTCATCTCGTCCGCTGGTGATCAACGGCAGCAGCACCATTCGCCTGAAATTCTCTCATGTGGGCAGCGAACTGGAAATCAGCTGCGATAGTCAAATTGCCCTGCCTATCCAGGAAGGTGAAGAGATTTTTATTCGCCGCAGCAAATATCATTTGGATTTGATACATCCGCACGATTACAACTATTTCCACACGTTAAGCACTAAATTGGGCTGGTCCAAAAAATTATTTTAAAAAATCGCATTGGTTGCTTTACTGTACATAAAACCAGTTTATACTGTGTTTAACCACAGCTGTGTTTTTATATACAGGGAGCAACCATGCTGGCTCAATTGACCATTGCTAATTTTGCGATAGTGCGCGAGTTAACGATTGATTTTAAATCGGGAATGAGCGTTATCACCGGCGAAACCGGGGCGGGTAAATCCATTGCCATCGATGCGCTCGGCCTGTGCCTGGGCAGCCGCTCCGATGCTGGCATGGTACGGCCCGGCTCGCCCCGGGCGGATATCTGCGCACGTTTCGCCTTAAACGACACCCCACTGGCCGCTCAGTGGCTGGTGGACAATGAGCTCGATGAGGGTCATGAGTGCCTGCTGCGACGCGTGGTAGGCCATGACGGCCGCTCCCGCGGCTTTATCAACGGCACATCGGTACCACTGTCGCAACTGCGCGAACTGGGCCATCACCTGATTCAAATCCACGGTCAGCACGCACATCAGCTCTTGTTGCGCCCAGACTATCAAAAACAGCTGCTGGACGCCTATGCCGATGAAAAAACGCTGCTACACGCCATGGCGGGTGCTTATCAGCAATGGCACCAAAGTTGCCTGGATCTGGCAACCTTCCGCCAGAACGCCGCCGAACGCGAGGCGCGGCGTGAGCTGCTGCACTATCAGTTAAAAGAGCTTAATGAGTTGGCGCCGGTTGCCGATGAGTTTGAACAAATCGATCGGGAATATAAGATGTTAGCCAACAGCGGCCAACTGATTGCTACCACCCGTCAGGCGCTTGAGATGCTAAGCGAAGGAGAAGACCACACCCTGCTCAGTCAACTTCATGCCATTAAACAACGGGTCACAGAGCTGGTGGCAATGGACGGCACACTTTCTCCGGTAATGGACCTGCTGGAAGAGGCCGCAATACAGCTTACCGAGGCCAGCGATGAGCTGCGCCATTATGGCGATCGACTGGACCTGGACCCCCAGCGTTTATCCGATCTGGAGCTGCGGCTGTCGCGCCAGATCGCCCTGGCGCGTAAGCATCATGTCAACCCCGAGGACCTGCCGCAGTTTTATCAGCAATTGCTGCGTGAACAGCAATTGGGCGAGCAATACGATACCGATGCGCAAACGCGGGTACTGGCGGTTGAACAGCATCGTAATGAGGCTGAACAGTTGGCCGAGCAGCTCCATCACAAACGAGTAGCGCATGCAGCTGAATTGTCAGCCCTGATCACCCACAGTATCCAGGAACTCTCCTTGCCCCACGGCAGACTTGATATTGTCGTCCACTTCGCCGCGGATCAGTTAAGCGTCGATGGCGCGGACCGTATAGAATTTTTGGTGACCACCAACCCCGGTCAGCCCCTGCAACCCTTGGTCAAAGTCGCCTCCGGCGGCGAACTTTCCCGAATCGGACTGGCGGTACAGGTCATTACCGCCCGTAAGATGGATACTCCGGCGTTGATCTTCGACGAAGTGGATGTCGGTATCAGCGGCCCCACCGCCGCTATCGTGGGTAAAATGCTGCGTCAACTGGGTGAATCTACCCAGGTGCTGTGTGTGACCCATTTGCCGCAGGTTGCCGGCTCAGGCCATCATCACTTTTTTGTTAGTAAAAATACCGACGGCCTTGAGACCGAAACCCAGATGCTGGCTTTGGATAAAAAAGCCCGTTTGCAGGAGCTGGCGCGCCTTCTAGGCGGTAGTGAGGTGACGAAAAACACCTTGGCCAATGCTAAAGAATTGCTTGCTGCTTAGAAAACACCAACTTTTTTATGTTCCTGAGGTCATAGAGGAGCCTTGTAGAGGTTTCCAATGTCGACAAGGTCTATTATCATCGGCATCCTATGCCCAAAAGGAATGTGATTATTATGAGCTGTAAGACGTTGACCGCTGCTGCTGTCGTACTTCTGATGTTAACCGCCGGTTGTTCCACGCTGGAAAGATTGGTCTACCGCCCGGACATCAATCAGGGAAACTATCTCACGGCAAGCGATTTGGCCAAAATTCATACCGGCATGAAAAAACAGCAGGTAGCCTATACGTTAGGTACACCAATGATGAGCGACCCGTTCGGCACGAGCACCTGGTTCTATGTATTCCGTCGCCAGCCGGGTCATGAGCCGGTTACTCAGCAAACCGTCATCCTGACCTTCAATAATGCGGATGTCTTGACCAACATTAATCGGCGTGACGCACTGGATTCCGATCCGAAGTAAAACAAATAGTGCAACCTGTGGCGCATTACCAGCCCATCAACAGCGGGCTGGTGAAAACAGCGGATAACGTTAAACGCAGCGACATAAAAGGTAAACATCAGTGGATGATGGTAAGGGATACCAGCACCTTAACCAACGGAACTGGGCGGTAAATAACCCCTTTACGCCGGGTGTTTTTGCTCGGAAATAACCGGATACGGTCTGGTTATTTTTTAGTACGCTCAGCGCGTTGGCGGCGGAGATCTTTTGGGTCGATTAACAATGGCCGGTAAATTTCCACCCGGTCGCCATCGTTAATCTTATCGGCAAGCTTGGCTGGTCGGCTGAAAATGCCCACTTTGTTCTTCGCCAAATCGATGTCCTTGCGCTGTCTAAGAATTCCCGATGCCTGTATTGCCTGCTCGAGGGTGCTTCCGTCCGCCAAAGTTATCTGATGTCGGTACTGGCGATCGGGCAATGCATACACCACTTCCACATGGATATCAGGCCTGTCCGGGATATCAGGCACGATAAACCTCTTTAGCCCGCTGAGTAAAAGCCTGCACCATGCTATTGGCCATTTCTTTGAATATCGGACCAAACGCCAGTTCAATCAGTTTGCTTTTAAACTCAAAGCTCATCGCAAACTCGATCTTGCAGGCATCCTGACTTAAGCTGGTAAAGCGCCAGTTGCCGGCGAAAGAGCGAAACGGCCCTTCCACCAGACGCATCACAATGCTTTGATTATCGGTAATAACATTGCGCGTAGTGAACGTTTTGCTAATACCGGCCTTGGATACCGCCATCTCAGCGGTGAGCTCATTACCCTCTTTAGCGACCACCCGACTGCTGGTACACCCGGGAATAAATTCCGGATAAGCATGAATATCATTGACTAAAGCGAACATTTGCTCCGCGCTGTAGGGCACCAGTGCAGAACGATTGATATGAGGCATAAGGATTCCTGTCATGACTAATACATCATAATATTATCATTTATCTGTCATGAGACAAAAACTGTTAATGACCGATTGTCTTAAAAAACCGCAGATCCGCACAACACCTGCACTTAGGCATTTTATTCCCGTCACAAAACTGTATAATATTTAGCATCATGACAAAGAAAAAAGCATATAAACCCGGATCAGCCACCATTGCGCAGAACAAACGCGCCCGACATGAATATTTCATTGAGGAAGAGTTCGAAGCTGGACTCGCGTTGCAGGGATGGGAAGTCAAATCACTACGTGCTGGCAAAGCCAACATCAGTGACAGCTATGTCGTGCTGAAAGATGGCGAAGCCTTTTTGTTCGGCGCCACCTTCCAGCCGCTGATGGCAGCCTCATCGCATGTGGTTTGCGATCCTATGCGTACCCGTAAACTGCTGCTGAACAAACGAGAAATCGGCTCTCTCATTGGCCGGGTCAACCGCGAGGGTTATACCGTGGTCGCCCTGTCGATGTACTGGAAAAACGCCTGGACCAAAATCAAGATCGGCGTGGCCAAAGGTAAAAAAGATTTCGACAAACGCTCAGACGTTAAAGAGCGCGAATGGCAGGTGGATAAAGCGCGCATTATGAAGCACGCCAATCGTTAAAGTTTGCCGCGTTATGCTAATTTTGCTATAATCAAATTAACAACTTGGGGCTGATTCTGGATTCGACGGGATTTGTGAAACCCAAGGTGCATGCCGAGGTGAGGTAGGCCTCGTTAAACAGCCTCAAAAAAAATAATTGCAAACGATAACTCGTTCGAACCTGCTGCTTTAGCAGCTTAATCAGCCTAAGAAACTGATGGTTCCCTCTCTCCCTAGCCTCCGCTCTTAGGACGGGGATCAAGAGAGGCCAAAACCCATAAGAGCTCGCGTGGAGATCCTGCCTGGGGTTAAAGCGTCAAATCTAATCAGGCTAGTTTGTCAGTGGCGTGTCCATCCGCAGCTGCCAGGTGAATGTAATGATTGGACTAAGCATGTAGTACCGAGGATGTAATAATTCCGGACGGGGGTTCAAATCCCCCCAGCTCCACCAATTTATCATCCGGACACGTCCGGCGAAGTCCTGAAAGCCCGCATCCCACCTAGGTTTGTGGGCTTTTTTGTATCTGTAGTTGTCCGAGGATATCCAGCTAAATCCAGCGTCTATTGGTATACGAATTGGTATACGCTATGATGTATACCAATAAACGTATACCAATTAATGGACGATCCCTTACATGGCGCGGACGACACGCCCCCTCACCCATACCGAAGTACAAAAAGCCAAAGCCCTCGATAAAGACCTGACGCTGCATGATGGCGACGGTTTATTTTTGCTGGTAAAAACCACCGGCAAAAAAATATGGCGTTTTCGTTATCAGCGACCCGGCACCGCACAGCGCACCATGATTAGCCTCGGGGCTTACCCTGCCCTGTCTTTGGCCGATGCCAGAGAAATCAGAGGCGAAAAGCTCGCCCTTTTAGCCAAGGGCATTGATCCCCAGGCCAAAGCCGAGGATGAGGCAGAACAGCGCCAAATCGCCCAGGACAGCATTTTTATCAACGTTGCGCAACACTGGTTTGCCCTCAAACAAGGCAGCGTTAGCGCCACGCATGCGCAAGATATTTGGCGTTCTATTGAAAAGGATCTATTACCCACAATAGAAGATATCCCCGTGCAGGACATCAAGGCCAGAACCCTGATACAGGCGTTAGAACCGATCAAAGCCCGTGGCGCACTTGAAACGGTACGCAGGCTGGTTCAGCGCATCAATGAGATTATGATATTTGCCGTTAACACCGGTTTAATTGAAAGCAATCCGGCGTCAGGGATTGGCAATGCCTTCGAGCGACCTAAAAAGCAGCACATGCCGACTATCCGCCCGGAAGAAC
>NZ_JAYGJO010000022.1:0-99223 GCF_035013185.1 Acerihabitans sp. TG2 | reverse complement strand
ACTAGACCGGCTACCCTCCAGCGCACGCGCCAGCCGGGCATGGGAGAACACTAGACCGACTGCGTTTCAAAATGGATGGTCTGACGACCGTGACATTGAAATGCTGCTTAGACTGGATATATTCCCGCAACACGGCATTAGTGTATCCCCCTCTTAACATGGTGCCTCCTCTTTTGGTGTTGGAACCTTAAAAGAAAGACCACGCTGGGTGGCGTGGACAACTGTTCTGATGAATTACCGCCTTTATCACTGATGTTGATACTGTTACGTTAACTACCACTTTCACTACTACTTTTACCCAGATTAGCCTTTTTTATATTTCTGAACTCATCATTTGTTGGTTGTGTTATGCTTTTATTATTTAAATATGAGAAGGTATTATTTGCTGTATTATAAGCGTTAGTCGTATTGTCATTAGTTTTAACTGCCGCATCGTAAGCTGAGTTGACATTACCTTCTTCAATATTCAATATAGCCTGTTGGTATGAGGCAGTAGCTAAATCAGCGAATTTAAGGGTTTGTTCATAAAAATCTTTTATTAATGGAATGTTATCGTGGCTAGGTTTCTGTTCAGTGGCTTGTTTGTATGCAAACTCTGCCGCAATAGCAGCAGAGTCTGCTATATTTTTGTTATTCTCAGCTATGATCTTAATTTCACCATATATGATATTTAGATCACTCGAATCATTCTTGATAAGCTTCTCTATCTCAGTAAGTTTTTCTTTTCTAGTTTCTGCATTATATTTATCTTTCTTTAAAGATAAACAACTTGACTTATAGGTATATCTAAAATATTTTCTTGGATCAATTTCTATTGTTGAAGCTGATTGCGTACGGTTCGGTGATTCCGTCGAATCAGAATTTGGTGTAGTGGGAATTTGATCGTTATTTCCCCGTGTATATTGCTGTTCGGGTTCAGACGTAGACTCAAATGAATCCGAAGGAATTATTTCGTGTTGATCCGATACGTCCTCGTTGTCTGAAGTTATCACGTTCTCTTGCCTCAGATGTTCTGATGAATTTAATAGATCCTTCAGCATTTTCGCAAGTTCTTCGCTTGTGGGATCACACTGATCAGCATCAGCATCAGCATCAGCATCAGCATCAGCATCAGATTCAAATGAATCTGAATGAATTGTATCGTATTGATCCGAGGTGTCCTCGTTATCTGAATTATTATTTTCAGCATTTTCAGCATTTTCAGCATTTTCAGCATTTTCAGCATTTTCAGCATTTTTAGCATTTTTAGCCTCTAAGCGAAGCCGCATTTCCTCAGCTCTTTTCTTTATTTGTTCTTCAAAAGTTGGAGGCTTATTGTTACTGGGCTTAGATGTATACTTGGGTTGTTGAGGCGGAACGTTTTCCAACGATGGATTTTGTTTGTTTTCATCGTCATTCTCAGGACCAGTTTGGTCATCCTCCGGTGGGATTCTTTCTCCAG
The DNA here is from genome assembly GCF_035013185.1 of Acerihabitans sp. TG2. Lineage (NCBI taxonomy): Bacteria > Pseudomonadati > Pseudomonadota > Gammaproteobacteria > Enterobacterales > Pectobacteriaceae > Acerihabitans > Acerihabitans sp. TG2. The sequence goes on along the minus strand of NZ_JAYGJO010000022.1, from coordinate 97,782 downwards.
AAAGTACCGCTTGCTCATAAATATAAGGTTCGGTGACAATAATGGTTTCTGCACGATTGGAGCTAGCGCCCTGCTTATCGAAGGCCACCGCCGAGATACGATATTCATTATCACCCAGAGGATTAAATGGCGGGAATGTAACCTGAGCCGATCGGTTAGTAAAACGGGTAACACTGCCTCCACCGGCGGCCAGTGAACCACTATCCCAAACTATACGGTCAAGTTCGTACTTGCTAGTGACAGTAACATTAACATTTTGCTGCTCACCACTATGGCCCCTCAATTCTGTTGGCAACTGAAGTGTTATCTTTCCCATCGCCGGTTTCTGCGCCTGGTATTCAAACACAATATTATTATTACGTTGCACCCTATCTGTACGGCTTCCTGACAGCGATCTGGTCAACGGGATATATTGCGGATTGAGCTGTTGTGCTAACGGCACGTTAAAGCGGTAGTTGATGCCAAGATTGATCTTGCTCTCATGCTTGCCATGATTCCACCGAGAATGATCCATACCTAGGGTGACTAAGGGCACTGGGGTGTAGGATAACCCCAGAGTTAATGCCGAAGGATTTTTATGGCGTTCTTGACGGCTTGAGGTCGCCACTTCATGACCAAACCATTGTTCATATTTAAACTTCGCCCCCAGTTGGGCGTAACCCGGAAAATAACCTTCAGCGATAATATCAAAGCCATTGGCGACACGTTCACGACTGTCTTTTAATAATGAGGATGTTTTCCATTCCGATAATCGGTAATAGCCGTTAGTTGAGAATTTTACATTATCACGCCACAGTTCTAACCCGATCCCTCCCCGGCGATGCTGATTGCCTGTGAGTTGCGCATCTAGAAAGGTATTGTAACCCAACATCCAACGGTCAAAAGAAAACCGCTGTCCGAAACCGAGATTGACAATATTCTCCTTATCTTGTTTCCTTAAACCCAATTGACTGAATATGAGTTGTTGGTCGGTGTTTTTTAACGGGACTATGATATCAAAAGAGGTGCCAGAAAACCCTTTGCCTAACAGTGGAAAATCAATATACGAGCTACCAACGCGATGACTGCCGATATGTTCCCGTTTGGGGCTCACCACCCCATCAGATCCATAAACTACACCAGCCGATCTGTCATTATCATGATCATTTATCTTATTTTCAGTAGGGACTCGCAGCGAAGTTTTACTGCGCCGTGTTGATGTTATATTACTTTCATCAGTAATATTGTTCCCTCTGGTTTTTTTTAATTCTTTTTTCTTCTCGGTGGAAAAACAACCCACTAATAAAGTTGTTAAACTAACAACTGCCATGTAATATTTTAAATTAATCATATAAATAAAGCCGCAATATAATTGAGTTATATGTGATGACAGGGTGCCATTGTGAAATGTGGTCTTAGTCGTTAATGTGCTAACTTATGATAAATTAGCGTTATTCTATTAATGAGTGATGTTTTACCTGGTAGTGTTTTTTTAAAAAATCACTCTAAAATAAATAATGTAAATTGTCCTCCACGAATATTGTGTGGATTCATCATCATAAGAGTCCATTTTTACGTTACTTGTTTAATTATAAAATTTACGATGTTGCCCCTAGTAGTCTTATTTGATGGTTGTTGTTTAGCACTAACTAGAGGATCATAACTGAGTTCATTTAAACGATTAATAACATTTTAAAAAATAATTCTTAAGATTATTAACAGGTATATATTCTAAATGATTTGAGTAGAATGAGGTTCACCAATCCCCAGTAGTTTACGGAGTGGCTGAGTGGCATGAGGACAACGTTGTCGGCGCGGATTTGAACGCGACCGATCGCGGCCCCGTTAGGGGCGAGGCGTAGGGAAGGGAGGAGAGGAGTATTGCCAGCGCACCAGCAAGCTAAAAGATCAGGCGGTAGCAATATAAATACGTCAAATAGTCCCTTATGGTGAGAAGAGTAAAAATCCCAATAAAAAACCGATTATGCTGGGTGATCTGACGCCGATTACCTCATCCCGTCGATGTGAGGTGGGGTCCTACAATCCTGTCGATGATGTAACCACTCGTTGATAAAATGCGCGATGGCTTCGGGCTGATTGATGTCCAATAACGGTAGGGTGATGTCTAGCGGGACGTCGCTGGCCACGGCTATGACATGCTCGTCGATAAGCGAGCGCCACTCAACGCCAGTCTGCTGTCTAAACAACGCAATCTTGGTAATAGGTTCATGTTTGAAGCCTTCCACCAGGATCAGGTCGATTTGTGTTGCGTCCATTTGTTCGGCCAACCAGGACAGTGATGGCATGGCGAGATCCTGATTTTCTGTCATCAGCGCCCAGCGCGCTTCGCTCGCTACCATGGTTTGCCGTGCACCGGCTTTACGCAGTTCATAGCTGTCCTTACCTGGGGTATCCACATCGACTTTGTGATGGGTATGCTTGATGATACCGATACGCACCCCATAGTGATTGAGCAAGGGGATGAGCTGCGTTAATAAGGTGGTTTTGCCGGTACCACTGAACGCGGTTATGGCTAACAGTGGTGGATGTGGCGCTGTCATGCTTGTGCTCCTGGCTCATTGACTGACCATTGTTGTAAATCCTGCGGGGTATTGAGATTGGCGAACGCCGGTGGTTCAGCGGGGAAAACCACCCGTTGGGCGTTTATCTGCGCAAAAAACAGCATCACTTTGCGATCACCTCTGGCGAGGGTATTTTCCAGCGCCGGGATCAACGTGCGATGGAGTAGTGAAAAAGCAGGATGATCACGTCCCCCTGCGCAGGCAAAGGCGGCGGCGGCTCGTTGCTTGCCTTGCCATAGTCGGGTCACCAAATCAGCGGGAAATATCGGCACATCACAGGGGGCAAAAACCACCCACTCGGTCGATGCCGCCTGCAGTCCAGCTAACATACCGGCCAGAGGGCCGGGAAAATCAGGCAGGGTATCGCTAATCACCGTCAGACCACTTTGCCGGTAATACTGTTGGTTGCGATTGGCGCTGATGATGACCTGGGACACCTGCGGGGAGAAGCGGTCTAAAACATAACGGTACAAGGGAACCTGGTTAAGCACTATCAGCCCTTTATCCTCACCCCCCATGCGTGTCGAGCGTCCGCCCGCCAGTATCACGCCGGTTATTTCGGTTGTCAGAATGGTATTCTCCCGTGACACCGATTCATTCATAGGTGGTTCCACATATTAAGATACAATGTTTCAGAGGTGGTTGAACAATGATGTTTATCCTGTCCGTTGAATCTTGATACATTATCACTAATATCCTATGAGGGCTGAGTTATGAAATATCATCGCGTTAACGAGCTAATCGAGTTGCTTCAGCCTGCCTGGCAGCAGGAATCTGACCTTAATTTACTGCAATTTTTGCAGAAGTTGGCGCAAGAGGCCGGCTATAACGGTGATTTAACCGCACTGTCCGATGATACGTTAATTTATCACCTAAAGATGCGCGGCACCGATAAAACCCAAGCGATTCCTGGGCTGCAAAAGGACTATGAAGAGGACTTTAAAACCGCGATCCTGCGTGCGCGCGGCATTATCAAAGAGTAGACGCAGGCAATAAACGAGCGTTTTATGAATACTACAGCATTTAATTTCAAGACATTGATGCCGGATCTGATCATGGATGCGTTACAAAGCGTCGGAATACGTGTGGATTCGGGGTTAACCGCTCTGAACAGCTACGAGAACCGCGTTTATCAATTTCTCGACGAAGATAAAAAACGCTACGTGGTCAAATTTTACCGCCCCGAACGTTGGTCGGTTGATCAAATCCTGGAAGAGCATGAACTGTCGTTAGGGCTTGCGGATGCAGAAATTCCCGTGGTACCGCCGCTGCGAATTAACGGTGCGACGCTGTTGGAACATCAGGGTTTTCATTTCGCGGTTTTTCCAAGCGTTGGCGGCCGACAGTTTGAACAGGACAATGACGAGCAGCTTGAATGGGTTGGGCGTTTTATCGGCCGAATCCATCGCAGCAATGGTGATAAATTGTTCACCGCCAGGCCCACTATCGATCTTGAAGAGTATTTATATGAGCCTCGGCGCGAGCTTGAGAACAGCAGCTTAATTACCGGTAAACAAAAAACTGCATTTTTACAGTCTGTTGACACACTTATTGCCGAAGTTAAGTTATGTTGGACCACGCAATGGCGGCCATTGCGTTTGCATGGTGATTTACATGCCAGTAACATTATGTGGCGCGATGGCCCGATGTTTGTTGATCTTGATGATGCCCGCAATGGCCCCGCTGTTCAGGATCTCTGGATGCTGCTGACCGGCGATCGCATCGATCAACAATATCAATTGTCGTTATTGTTGGACGCCTACGGCGAATTTATGGATTTCAATCCACGCGAATTGGCTTTAATCGAACCCTTAAGGGCCATGCGTATGATTTATTACTTGGCCTGGATTAGCCGGCGCTGGGGAGATCCTGCATTTCCTTATAGTTTCCCCTGGATGGTTGAGGGGGCGTTCTGGTCACAACAAACATTAATCTTTACGGAACAAGTAAAGTTATTGCATGAACCCCCATTACAGCTTATGCCTATCTATTAAATATTGGAGAAAGTTTTGATGAAAAAAATTTGGTTTGCGCTTTTAGGCCTGGTACTGGCATTTAGCGCAGGGGCTGCACAGTTCACTGAAGGGCAGCAGTATATCCAACTCGATAAACCGGTTGCCAACGAACCGCAGGTGTTGGAATTCTTCTCTTTTTACTGCCCGCATTGTTATGAGTTTGAAGAAAACTATCATATATCCAGCAGCGTAAAACAGGCGCTGCCGGCAGGGACCAAAATAACCAAATACCATGTGGATTTCCTTGGTGGGGATATGGGCAAACAGGTCACCCAGGCTTGGGCGGTGGCGATGGCCTTGGGTGTTGAAGATAAAGTCAGCCCACTGTTGTTTGAAGGTATTCAGAAAACCCAGACCATCCAAACCCCTGCTGATATCCGTAACGTCTTTATCAAAGCAGGCGTCAGCGCGGCAGAATACGACGGTGCCTGGAATAGTTTTGTGGTTAAATCGTTAGTGGTACAGCAGGAAAAAGCGGCCTCTGATCTGCAATTACGCGGTGTGCCGGCCATGTTTGTTAATGGCAAATATATGGTCAAAAATGACGGTTTGGATATGTCGTCCAAAGAGGTTTACGTTAAGCAGTTTGTTGATGTGGTGAAATATCTGCTGACACAGAAATGATTTTAACGGCATATACTGCGTATCGCCGGCCTAGCGCCGGCGTTTTTTTTTGTGTGTAGAATCCACCCCCACGACAAGTCGTTATTCTCCTCGTTTTCCCATCTTGAACCCGTACGTTTGTATCTGTTTTTAGCAGTGGCAAAAATGGCTATATTCCAAATCGAATTCGAGTCAAGTTATATCCACAAATAGGGAATGCTATTGATATATATGCAATTAGCCTGCTAAATTATATAAATATATGATTTTAATGATTTTTTTGTTAAGCAATAGTTTTGTAGAGGAAATTTAAAAGTTAAAAATTTTTTTTACACACAAAGTTATCCACAGAACGATCCAGTAGATCTTTGCATGAATTCAGTTTTTTTATTGGTCTTATGCTACGCTATTGTTCGTGTTCGGCAGCCATGCTATGGCATGCTACCCCCATCAATGCTGACAAAAAAGAACGAAATACGCTATGGCCCACATTGCAGACAATCCGTTAATTCTGGTTGATGGTTCCTCTTATCTCTATCGTGCATATCATGCCTTCCCGCCGCTAACCAACAGCGCAGGGGAGCCGACCGGCGCCATGTATGGCGTGCTTAATATGCTTAAAAGCTTATTGACGCAATACAAGCCCAGTCACGTTGCGGTGGTTTTTGACGCCAAAGGCAAAACGTTCCGCGATGCGCTTTTTGAGCAATATAAATCGAATCGCCCCCCGATGCCCGATGATTTGCGCAGTCAAATCGAACCCCTGCATCTGATGGTCAAGGCCATGGGATTGCCGTTGCTGGCAGTGGTAGGTGTCGAGGCTGATGATGTTATCGGTACCCTGGCCCTGGAAGCGCAGCGGGCTGGTCGAGAGGTTTTGATCAGCACCGGTGATAAAGATATGGCTCAGTTGGTATCGCCAATGATTACCCTGATTAATACCATGTCCAATGCCATTCTGGGTCCAGAAGAGGTGCGTGAGAAGTTTGGCGTGCCGCCAGAACTGATTATTGATTACCTGGCGCTAATGGGCGACAGTTCGGATAATATCCCAGGTGTGCCCGGTGTTGGAGAAAAGACCGCACAAGGGTTATTGCAGGGGTTAGGCAGCCTGGACAGTATTTATGGCGATCTGACCAAAGTCGGTGGCCTGACGTTTCGCGGCGCGAAAACCTTGGCGCCGAAGCTTGAGCAAAATAAAGAACTGGCTTATCTATCATATCAATTGGCGACGATTAAAACCGACGTGCCATTGGACTTGCCGTTTGACCAATTAATCGTGAACGAGCCCGATGCGGTTGAGCTGCAGCAGTTGTTTAAAAAATACGAATTCAAACGCTGGCAGGCGGATCTGGAAGCGGGTAAATGGCTTCAGGGTCGCAAGAGTGTCACCATCAGCCCCTCAACACCGTTTAATGCGCTGCCCGCCGCCGACGACGAGGAGCAAGGACAGCAGTTGTCCCAAGAGGGATATGAGGTGATTTACCAGTTGGCGGATCTGCAACGCTGGATGGACAGGATCACCCAAGCCGGACTCTTCGCCTTCGATACCGAAACCGACAGTCTGGATACGCTCACCACCCACCTGGTGGGTGTTTCGTTTGCGGTGGTGCCTGGTGAAGCTGCTTATCTCCCCTTAGGCCATGATTATATCGACGCGCCGGAACAGTTGGACCTCAACCAGGCATTGGCGTTGTTAAAACCCTTATTGGAAGACCCGGCGATTCGAAAAATTGGTCAAAACCTCAAATTCGATCGCGGCGTCTTGCAACGTTACGGTATCGAACTGGCCGGAATTGCCTTTGATACCATGCTGGAATCTTATGTATTAAACAGCGTGTCGGGACGTCATGATATGGACAGCCTGGCGGATCGCTATCTGAAACATACCACAGTGGGATTCGAAGACATTGCCGGTAAGGGTAAAAACCAGCTGACATTTAACCAGATTGCCCTTGACCTTGCCGGGCCTTATGCTGCTGAAGACGCTGATGTGACACTGCGCCTGCATGAAAAGCTGTGGCCGAGGATTGAAAAAAACAGCGGTCTGAAGACAGTGTTTGAAGAGATCGAGATGCCGCTGGTGCCAGTACTGTCACGTATTGAGCGTACTGGAGTATTAATAGATGAAAAAATTCTGGCTGCACATTCGGTAGAGTTGACCAAACGGCTGGGTGAGTTGGAAATTGAGGTGCACGCGCTGGCGGGAGAGACGTTTAACCTCGCTTCCACCAAGCAATTACAGGGGATCCTCTATGATAAGCAGAAATTGCCGATCCTGAAAAAGACCCCGGGCGGCGCGCCGTCTACCAATGAAGAAGTCCTGGCTGAACTGGCACTGGACTATCCATTGCCGAAGCTTATCTTGGAATACCGGGGTTTGGCGAAACTCAAGTCGACCTATACCGATAAGTTGCCGTTAATGATTAACCCGTTATCGAAACGGGTACATACCAGTTATCATCAGGCTATTACCGCCACTGGACGCCTCTCTTCCAGCGATCCTAATTTGCAGAATATCCCGGTGCGTAACGATGAAGGGCGCAGGATTAGACAAGCGTTTATTGCGCCGAAGGATTCGGTCATCGTGGCGGCGGATTATTCACAAATTGAGTTACGCATTATGGCGCATCTCTCCAGGGATCAGGGGCTGCTGCGGGCGTTTGCCGAAGGGAAGGATATCCACCGGGCAACCGCGGCCGAAGTGTTCGACTTGGCGTTGGATAAGGTATCCAATGAACAGCGCCGTAGCGCCAAGGCGATCAATTTTGGCTTGATTTACGGCATGAGCGCCTTTGGTCTTGCGCGTCAGTTATCGGTTGGACGTGCGGAAGCGCAACGCTATATGAATCTGTATTTCGAACGCTATCCCGGGGTGTTGGATTATATGGAGCGCACCCGCAAGCAGGCAACGAAACAAGGTTATGTTTCCACCCTGGACGGTCGACGTCTCTATCTGCCCGACATCCACTCGCGCAATGGTAACCGGAAAAAAGGCGCTGAACGCGCAGCGATCAATGCACCCATGCAGGGTACCGCCGCCGATATTATTAAACGCGCGATGATTGCTATTGACGCCTGGTTGCAGGCAGAGCAGCCGGCGGTGCGCATGATTATGCAGGTCCATGATGAATTGGTCTTCGAAGTGCAGCGCGGGATAGTGGAATCGGCAAACCAAAAAATCAAGACGTTAATGGAGGGATGTTTTGCCCTTGATGTCCCGCTACGGGTGGATATTGGTGTAGGGGAAAATTGGGATCAAGCGCATTAAGTGGCGAAATAATAAGCTTTTTTTGTAATTAAAATACATAAAAGGGTGATTCAAACCCGCAAAATGAGCGATAAGATCTTATTATAATGAAATTAAACTACAAAAAATTCTTTTGCCTTGGCGTAAATTGAGGTAAAATTACAGACGTAGGGTACAGAGGTAAGATGTTCTATCTTTCAGACCTTTTACTTCACGTAATCGGATTTGGCTAAATATTAGCCGCCCCGGTCATTATTGACTGGGGCGTTTTTTATTGGGCCTTACCTAAGGCAGTTGTTCACTGCCGGGCGATTGGCGGGGTTAAAGCGCTTCGGTTATCTCAGTATCCACCGCTGGCGGGAGGGTGTTGAACCAGTCATCAAGTTTCATGCGCAGTTTATCCACACCGGTTTTTTTCAGCGATGAGAACGCCTCCACCTGAATGTCGCCATCAAAAGCCGCCGCAATTTCCCTTACATGGTTAATTTGCGCCTTACAGGCACCGGAAGCGAGTTTGTCTGACTTGGTGAGCAGAACCAAGACCGGAATATCAACCCCCACGGCCCATTGCACCATTTGCTGGTCCAGATCCTTCATGGGATGGCGAATGTCCATCAATACCACCAATCCTTTGAGACTAAAACGTTTTTGCAGGTATTCACCCAGCGCACGCTGCCACTTGATTTTCATCTCTTCCGGCACTTCGGCATAACCATAACCAGGTAAATCGACCAGACGCACGTCTGGTTCAACTTCAAATAAATTGATTAATTGTGTGCGTCCAGGGGTTTTACTGGTTCTTGCCAGCCCTTTTTGGTTGGTCAAGGTGTTTAACGCGCTGGATTTACCCGCATTGGAACGCCCGGCGAAGGCAACTTCGATACCGGTGTCAATGGGCAAATGGCGGATATCGGGGGCGCTCATGACAAAATGAGTCATGTGATAGTTGTATGAGGTGGTCAAGTGCTTCCTCTCCTTCAGGATGGCGTATTGCCGTCAATTATACGTGTAATAAGCAAAAAAGCGGTTTTTATCTTTTCCTGTTGTTGGCTGCGCTTGATGTTATGGCTTATTTTTAACAATATGGCGTTTTAACGTAAGTTTTTGCTAATTTACCCGTGTAAGATATTGGCTTATATGCCAAGACGTTATCTCGTTTTGATAAAATTTAATTTATTTATAATCATAAAGTTAACTAATCATCTCTATCAAAATACCTCACTGTGATCCTTAGGCAGCCTTGTGCTGTAATCCTACCGCGCTACATTAGCTGAGAGGGCAAGGAGTGCCATTTTTTTGTTTTTTCCATGGAAGATTTTTGCTTAGGATGAGCGAGTGTAAGGGAATACACCCTAACCAATTTGCTTCATATGGAGTAGAATAAAACATCATCACAGCGATAAACCGATACACAGGATGTGAGTCAGGGGCATCGCGCGGGATGTTTTTTCTCCCGGAGCACCTTCATCTTTATGGTGGCAGATTAACTGCCGCCTTTTTTATTGGTAGGGTTTCTGATAGATTCCGCCGCAATTCCAACATTATTTATTTTACTCAAGAGCAGAGATCATGAATCCATCAGGTAAAGACGGGCGGCGTAAGCCGGCGGTCGCAAAGAATAAACGTAAAAGCCGTGAAGAACTGAATGTCGAAGGCCGCGCGCGTCAGCGCCAGAAAAAGCGCCGTGGTTTGGCTTCAGGCTCTCGCGCCCAGGAAGGAAATAAGGACAGTGGACGTGCCGGGCAAGGCAACAAGCTGGACCCCCGTATCGGCAGTAAAAAACCGGTACCGTTGATTGCTGCCACCGCCGTGGTTAAAAAACCAAAATCGATGGAGCCGCAAATTTACGTCCCCATCCAAACCCTTTCCGCCGCTGAGGAATTGGATCTTCTGGAGAACGATGAGCGTCTGGACGAATTATTGCAGCGTCTGGAACAGGATCAGACCTTAGAGACTGCCGAGCAGGCGTATGTTGATAAGACGCTGGATCGCATCGATGAGTTGATGACCCAGCTGGGTATCGAGCTCGATGAGGACGACGAAGAAGAAGAAGAGAAAAAGGAAGATATGCTGCAATTGTTAAAACGTGGCCAAAAAGACAGCCGCTAAAGCGTGAATCCATTACTGGTATTGGTCGTTGTACTGCCGGCATGTTATTTAGTGTGGTTATTGGGTAAACTATGGCGGCTTTCCCGGCGTAAAGATCGATTACGAAAGGTGCGTGCCGCCGGATGTAGAGCGGTTACGCCCGTCAGACGCCGAGCGCGGCGCAGAAATCGAAAGGAGTAGCCAGCCATGTCAGTACCCGAGATAGTATGGGATTCGGCCCTTATTCAAAAGTATAACAAATCCGGGCCGCGTTATACCTCCTATCCTACCGCTCTGGAATTCAACGAGCAGTATGACGAGGCGATGTTTAGCTCGGCGGTAGCGCGATACCCTGAACGGCCCTTGTCACTCTACCTGCATCTGCCATTTTGCCATAAGCTGTGTTATTTCTGCGGGTGCAATAAAATCATTACCCGCCACCCGGAAAAAGCCGATCGCTACCTTGACGTTCTTGAACGTGAGATCCGCAGTCGGGCACCGTTATTTGCCGGCCGTCTGGTCACCCAAATGCATTGGGGCGGCGGCACTCCCACCTTTTTATCTCAGGCGCAAATATCCCGCCTGGTGAAGGTGCTGCGCCAACATTTCACTATCGTACCTGGGGCAGAGCTGTCAATCGAGATCGATCCGCGTGAGATTGAGCTTGGCATGATCGATCATCTTCATGGCGAGGGATTTAACCGTATCAGCATGGGGGTGCAGGATTTTAACCCCGAGGTGCAGCAGTTGGTTAATCGCCAGCAGGATGAGACACTTATTTTTGCGCTGATCGAACGGGCCAAGACGTTAGGTTTTTTATCCACCAACATCGATTTGATTTACGGTCTACCACGCCAGTCCTTGGCGCGTTTTCAGTATACCCTGGAGCGGGTGATTGAACTCGATCCCCAACGCCTTAGCGTGTTTAATTACGCCCATATGCCCACGCTGTTTGCCGCCCAGCGTAAAATAAAAACCGCTGATTTGCCCGATGCCGCCGAAAAAATGGAAATTTTGCAACATACCATCACCACGCTTTGTGATGCGGGTTATCAATTTATCGGTATGGACCATTTTGCCCGACCGGATGATGACCTGGCCATTGCGCAGCGCATGGGCAAATTGCATCGCAATTTCCAGGGTTATACCACCCAGGGTAATTGCGATTTACTGGGAATGGGTATCTCGGCGATAAGTATGATCGGGGATAGTTATATTCAGAACCAGAAAGAGATGAAAAACTACGAGGACAGCGTCGCGCGTCAAGGCAACGGTTTATGGCGCGGCGTCGCGTTATCGGCTGATGATTGTCTGAGAAGGGATGTGATTAAAGAGTTGATTTGCCAGTTCCGGGTGGATTATGCCGCGCTGGAAAATCGCTATGCCATGCGTTTTACCCACTATTTTGCGGACGACCTTGCTCTGCTTGCGCCGCTGGCAAATGATGGACTGGTGGAGATTACCGATCAGTGGATTGCGGTCACCGCTAAAGGACGACTGTTGATTCGTAATATCTGCATGTGCTTTGATATCTATTTACGCAATAAAGAGCGTCAGCACCAATTCTCGCGGGTTATATAGGCATATCTCTGCATAGCGATATTCCTATAGAGGTTAATTATAGGATTTTATTCGCGGGCCACCGCCGTTAGCCAAAAAGATTGATCAGCGCGGCGCAAAGGATTGCAGCCAACGCAGTTTGGGGGGCGTGGCCCACGGCAGCGGTTAGATCCGCACCGTGGGTGATGAAACTCATTAACGAATTCAACATGATCTTCCTCCATTCAGCGATAAGATCATACTGACTGAAATGAGGAAGTAAAGTACAAAATAGCGTCAATTTTGCGCGTTATTTTGCATTTCTGTTAACTAAAGCTTATTCCATTCCTAGCTCTTTCAGTTTACGCGTAAGGGTATTTCTACCCCAGCCCAATAACCGCGCTGCTTCCTGTTTATGGCCTTGGGTATGTCGCAGGGCGGTGGTTAAGAGCGTCCGCTCCATCTCTGGTTGGGCTTCAGACAGCAGGTTTTGATGACCGGAGCGTAGAGCGCGATCGGCCCATTGCGCCAGCAGGGTAGCCCAGCTATCAGGCAATGATTGAGTGGTTGGATCCGAGGTGGCGCTTTCAAATAACTCCGGCGGTAAATCCTGGATCAGGACTTCCTGGCCGGCAGCCATCACCGTTAGCCAGCGGCAGGTATTTTCCAATTGCCGCACGTTGCCCTGCCAAGGCAGGCGGGTTAACGCGGTTTCTGTTTCAGGGTGCAATATTTTAGGATCTACACCCAGTTCTTTGGCTGCCACCTGCAAAAAATAGCGTGCCAGACGCGGAATATCCTCGCGACGTTCGCGCAAAGGCGGTAAATGTACCCGAATGACATTGAGCCGGTGAAACAGGTCTTCGCGGAATTTGCCTTCCTGCACCCGCACGTCGAGATTCTGATGGGTTGCGGCAATGATCCTGACGTCTACCTTGACCGGTGCGTACCCGCCAACCCGATAGAACTGGCCATCCGCCAACACCCGCAATAATCGGGTTTGCACATCTAGCGGCATATCGCCTATTTCGTCAAGAAACAAGGTACCCCCGTCCGCTTGCTCAAACCGGCCCTGGCGAACCTGGTTCGCGCCGGTAAAGGCCCCTTTTTCATGACCGAACAGCTCCGATTCAATCAGGTCCTTAGGAATGGCCGCCATATTGAGCGCGATAAACGACGCCTTGGCTCTAGGGCTATGGCGGTGTAAGGCATGGGCGACCAATTCCTTACCGGTGCCTGATTCCCCGTTAATCAATACGCTGATGGAGGAGCGGGACAAGCGGCCGATAATGCGGAACACATCCTGCATGGCCGGCGCTTCGCCAATGATATCCGTGGTGGGTCCGCTGGCAGGCTGAACGCGTGGGGGCTGTTGCTGCTCCAAATAGTGGCTGACCGCACGCTCTACCAGGGCTACCGCTTCATCAATATCAAATGGTTTGGGTAGATAATCAAAGGCGCCCTGCTGGTAGGCGCTCACCGCAGCATCCAAATCGGAATGGGCGGTCATGATGATCACCGGCAGCATTGGATGACGCTGCTTGATTTGTTTAAGTAATGCCAAGCCGTCCATGCCAGGCATACGTATATCCGATAACAACACGTCAGGGGTTTGGGTAGAGATTGCATCCAGAACCTGGCTACCACTTTCAAAAGCGACGCATGTTAAACCGGCTCCAGTGAGAGCGCGTTCAAGCACCCAGCGGATGGAGCTATCGTCGTCGACGACCCAGACTATCCCTCGTTGCATAAAGACCTCACTGGCGAATAGGCAGGTAAACCGAAAATTCGGTATGACCCGGCCAACTGTTAAATTCAATTTTACCCGAATTTTGATCGACAAGGCTGCGGGCAATGGATAACCCTAAACCGGTCCCTCCCTCACGGCCGCTGACCATGGGGTAAAACAGCGTATCCTGCAGTGCTGCCGGTACGCCGGGTCCGTCATCTTCAATATCAATGCGCGCGACCAAGCGATAACGTACACCATGCAACGTTAGCTGGAACGCGGTACGGGTGCGTATAATGATTGTGCCGCCGTTTGCACCCAATGCCTGCAGTGAGTTACGGGTAATATTCAGTAAAACCTGTTCCATTTGGTCGGGGTCGTGAGCCAATTCAGGCAGGCTGGGGTCATAATCCCGTACAAGGGTAACGTTATCCGGTTTTTCCAGTGATACCAGTTGATACACCCGCTCGGCAACCTGATGAATACTTTGTGTGACGTGCATGCCGGGCTGTTGTGGCCCCAACAGACGGTCTACCAGACTGCGCAGACGATCGGCCTGTTCGATAATGACCTTGGTATATTCTAGCAAGGAGGGGTCGGGTAACGCCCTGGCAAGTAGCTGTGCTGCGCCGCGTAATCCCCCGAGCGGATTTTTGATTTCGTGAGCCAGACCGCGCACCAGATCGCGTGCTGCGACCTGTTGGGCATGCTGGATTTGTTCTTGGCTCAGGCGCCGTTGATTATCCATTGGCGCCAGTTCCATAAGGAAATACCCTTCCGGCAGACGTTGCACGGTGAGGGAGAGAATATGGGCATGGCCATCGACCACCAGCGTGACTTCATTATCGGTAAACCCATGACCTTCGTTAAGGCTTTCGCGCATTAACTCGATATTCAGCGAAAAATAACCCAACAATTCCGGTAACGGCGTACCAAAAAGCTTGCGCGAACTTTGTGATAATAGCTGTTGCGCAGCGGGATTGGCATAATGGACAGCGAGTGCATTATCCAATACTAGGATGCTGTTAATTAACGAATTTAGGATCTGCCCAGCATCGGGCAATGAGCCTGTAGCCATAAAGCAGTCTCCCGCACTATTCGAGTGCATTTATGTCATTAGATAAAATGCGCTTGGCTATGCGCAAGGTTTGGTGGAGAAAAAAGCCCATCCGGAGATGGGCTAAAAGTTTCCACGGCAACAAAAAACACGGTCACGTTATACGCTGTAATACAGCTCAAATTCTACCGGATGCGGCGTCATGCGGATGCGATCCACTTCTTCGGTACGCAATTCAATATAGGCGTCGATGGTGTCGTCGGTAAATACGCCGCCACGGGTCAGGAATTCACGATCAGCGTCCAATGCCTTGAGCGCTTCTTCCAAAGAACCGGCCACCTGCGGGATTTCACGCGCTTCTTCCGGCGGCAAATCGTACAGGTTTTTGTCCATGGCATCGCCAGGATGGATTTTATTGATGATCCCGTCCAGGCCGGCCATCAGCAAGGCGGAAAACGCCAGGTATGGGTTGGCAGCCGGATCCGGGAAGCGAACTTCAATGCGGCGAGCTTTCGGGCTGGCTACCACCGGAATACGGATGGACGCAGAACGGTTACGGGCGGAATACGCCAGCATGACCGGTGCTTCATACCCTGGGACCAAACGTTTATACGAGTTGGTGGTTGGGTTGGCTAGGGCATTGATCGCCTTAGCGTGTTTGATCACGCCGCCGATATAAAACAGCGCCATTTCAGACAGGCCACCGTACTTGTCGCCAGAAAACAGGTTGTTGCCGTCTTTGTTCAACGACATATGGCAATGCATGCCTGAGCCGTTATCACCAAAAATCGGTTTTGGCATAAAGGTCGCGGTTTTACCGAAGGCATGTGCGACGTTGTGCACGACATATTTATAGATCTGGATTTCGTCGGCTTTTTTGGTCAGGCTGTTAAAGCGGGTAGCAATTTCATTTTGCCCCGCAGTGGCCACTTCGTGGTGATGCGCTTCAACAACCAGGCCCATTTCTTCCATGGTCAGGCACATGGCAGAACGCAAGTCCTGTGATGAATCCACTGGAGGAACCGGGAAATAACCGCCTTTCACGCCTGGACGATGGCCTTTATTGCCGCCTTCGTACACTTTGTCGGTATTCCATGCGGCTTCGATATCGTCGATGGCGACATGGGAACCGGAAATTGATGAACCAAAGCGGATATCATCAAACAGGAAAAACTCAGGCTCTGGCCCAAACAGCACCGTATCGGCGATACCGGAAGATTTCAGGAACTCTTCGGCGCGTTTGGCAATGGAGCGCGGGTCGCGATCATAGCCCTGCATAGTGGCGGGCTCAAGAATATCGCAACGGATGATCAGTGTTGATTCTTCAAAGAAAGGGTCAAGCATCGCGGTGCTTACATCAGGCATCAACACCATATCGGATTCATTAATGCCTTTCCAGCCACCAATGGAGGAGCCGTCAAACATTTTTCCTTCTTCAAAAAAGTCGGCATCTACCTGATGGGCTGGTATAGTGACGTGCTGTTCCTTTCCTTTTGTATCAGTGAAACGTAGGTCGACGAATTTTACTTCGTGCTCGTTTAGCATCGTCAAAACGTGTTCAGCGGACATAACTTATTTTCTCCCGGTTGTGCCATGGTCGTCGTGGAAACGAAATCGTACTAATCGAATTTTATTTACCTTAGCAAGGCTAGGCTAAGCTAAGCTTAAATAAACTCAAGCTAAAACTGTGCCAACATTGCTAAAATGATGCAAAGGGCCGACTATACGGCTTTTTACCAGCAGTACTGATGCACCAGATTGGTGGGAATGAGTCGCCATGGTGCATTTTGACAATGATTGGGCACTGTTTTGGTGCAACAAGTGGGGCGAGGTGGAACAATGCACTGAGAAAGGGATGACGAAGCGTTGAAAATGACGCAAATGCAGAGATCATCGCGATCTTGTTTAGTCCCTCGCTTATTACGTGTACAATAACGCGCTATTTCTAATGCCTGAGGCAAAGTTGTGATCGAAAATTTGCGTAACATCGCCATCATCGCGCACGTCGACCATGGTAAAACTACCCTGGTCGATAAGCTGTTGCAACAATCCGGAACATTGGGTGACCGCAACGACGCCACCGAGCGCGTTATGGACTCCAACGATTTGGAGAAAGAGCGTGGGATTACCATCCTCGCTAAAAATACCGCTATTAACTGGCACGACTACCGTATCAACATCGTTGATACCCCCGGACACGCCGATTTCGGCGGCGAAGTTGAACGCGTCATGTCCATGGTTGACTCAGTACTGTTGCTGGTCGACGCCATGGACGGACCTATGCCGCAAACCCGGTTCGTGACCCAAAAAGCCTTTGCCTACGGTCTGAAACCCATCGTGGTCATCAACAAGGTCGACCGCGACGGTGCTCGTCCTGACTGGGTCGTAGACCAGGTGTTTGATTTATTCGTCAATCTTGGCGCAACCGATGAGCAACTGGATTTTCCGATCATCTATGCTTCCGCGCTTAATGGCGTAGCGGGCTATGAACACGAAAATATGGCCAGCGACATGACGCCGCTGTTTGAATCTATCATCAAGAACGTCGACGCGCCGAACGTGGATAGCGACGGTCCGTTCCAGATGCAGATTTCGCAGCTTGACTACAACAGTTATGTTGGTGTCATCGGTATTGGCCGCATCAAGCGCGGTTCAGTTAAACCGAACCAGGCTGTGACCATCATCGATCATGAAGGCAAGCGTCGCAACGGCAAAGTGGGCCAGGTATTGGGTCACATGGGTCTGTTGCGCATTGAGTCCAAACTGGCTGAAGCGGGTGATATTATTGCCGTGACCGGTCTGGGTGAACTGAATATTTCCGATACTATCTGTGATCCGGCTGTGGTTGAGGCGTTGCCGCCGTTGACCGTGGACGAACCTACCGTCTCCATGTCGTTTGGCGTCAACAACTCGCCATTCTGCGGTAAAGAAGGTAAGTACGTCACCTCTCGCCAGATCCTTGAGCGTCTGAATAAAGAACTGGTACACAACGTGGCTTTGCGCGTTGAAGAAACCGTTGACCCTGACACCTTCCTGGTTTCAGGCCGTGGCGAACTGCATCTTTCAGTACTGATTGAAAATATGCGCCGCGAAGGTTTTGAAATCGGCGTTTCACGGCCAAAAGTTATTTATCGTACTGTTGACGGCAAGAAGCAGGAGCCGTTCGAGCAGGTTACGCTGGATATCGAAGAGCAGAATCAAGGCCCGGTTATGGAAGCCATGGGCATCCGTAAGGGTGAAATGCGCGATATGCTGCCAGATGGCAAAGGACGTATCCGCCTTGATTACATTATTCCAAGCCGTGGATTAATCGGTTTCCGTACTGAATTCCTGACCATGACTTCTGGCACCGGTTTGCTTTACTCCTCGTTCAGTCACTATGACGACATCCGTCCGGGTGAAATCGGTCAGCGCCAGAATGGGGTGATGATTTCCAACGGCCAGGGTAAAGCGGTAGCTTACGCTTTATACAGCCTGCAGGATCGTGGCCGTTTGTTCCTGGGCCACGGCGCCGAAGTTTATGAAGGCCAGATTATCGGCATTCATACACGGTCTAATGATTTGACGGTTAACTGTCTGACCGGTAAAAAATTGACCAATATGCGCGCGTCGGGTACCGATGAAGCCACCACCCTGGTTACCTCGATTAAAATGTCGCTGGAACAGGCGCTGGAGTTTATCGATGATGATGAACTGGTGGAAGTGACGCCGTTATCGGTTCGGTTGCGCAAACGTCATTTGACCGAAAATGACCGCAAACGTGCCAATCGTTCAGGTAAAGAAGCTTAATTAAGCCCCTCCTTCAGGCGGTGCCTGTCGACTATGCCGGTTTGCGTCAGTGAGCCGGCATTTTTTTGCCTGTTATTCAGGCTCGGCATGCCGTTGATGAGTCTTGCGGATACAGCAGTGCAATCTTATGCTGCTGACAATACTCATGAAACGTTGGCTGTGGGGATCGATCGGTTATTAAGGTATGAAACAGACTCAATGCACCAATGGCTGCGGGTTTGATATTGCCGAATTTGCTGTGATCGGCCACCAGAATCGCCTGTTGCGACATGGACAAAGCCCGATGTTTCATGGTGAGTTCATCAAAGTTAAAACAGGTCGCACCGTAACCAATATCAACACCGGCCGCGGAGATAAAGGCTTTGTCCGGACAGATATTATCCAGGATTGAGTACTGGGTCAGTGGGGTAAAAATACAGTTGGCGGGATGAAATTCGCCGCCGCAGAGTATCACCTTACAGTTCGGCAGATCCTGTAACGCCAGGAAAGTGTTAAGGGAATAACACACGGCGGTAAATGGCAGATCCTCGTCTATGGCATCAATAATTAATGGCGTGGTGGTACCGCAGTCGAAAAAGACCGTATCATCCGGATCGATTAACTGCGCCGCCAGACGACCGGCGATGTTTTTCTCTTGAACATGTTTAGCCTTTTGATCCGAAACAAAATAATGAGTGACTTTGCTGTTTTTCGGGTCGTTGACCACATAACCACCCAGCAGTACCACCAAGCCGGGTTCGGCGCTCAGATCGCGCCTGATGGTCATTTCCGAGACGCCCAGCAGGACGGCGGCATCTTTCAGATGAAGCTTATCTTCCCGCTTCAATGCGGTAATGAGCTTATTAATCCTTTCTTCGCGCCGCGTTTCCATAAGACATCCTGCGTCATGAGATCCGGTATCCACCGGATCCTGTCATTAATAATCGCTGGTCGCCGCCGTTCCCGACACAATGGCTACGCCGGAGCTGGTGCCGATGCGGGTCGCGCCGGCCAGGATCATGGTTTTGGCGGTTTGACGATCGCGTACAGCGCCGGAGGCTTTCACTCCGATCTGCTCACCTACCGTCTGACGCATTAATTTGACGTCATCTTCCCGTGCTCCGCCGGTGCTAAAGCCGGTGGACGTTTTCACAAAAGCGACCTTTAACTCGCGACAAATCTGGCAAACTTCGACAATTTGTTGTGGAGTTAACAAACAAGTTTCCAATATTACCTTCAATGGAATAGCGGCGCAAACCTCATGGACTGCTCTGATATCGGCGGCTACCGCATCCATTTTTCCACTTTTCAGCCAGCCAACGTTAATTACCATATCAATTTCCTGCGCCCCTGCGGTGATAGCGGCCTGTGCCTCGAAGACCTTGGCACAAGTGAGGGCTGCGCCCAGCGGAAAACCGATCACCGAACAGACTTTCACTGCCGAGCCGCGAAGTGATTGCGCAGCGAAGGGAACGTAACCGGAATTCACACATACAGAATAGAAACTAAACCGTTTGGCTTCGTCACAGAGCGTGGCGATTTGCGCCTCGGTGGCATCCATGGCCAGCAGGGTATGGTCGATATACCGGGCAAAATCAATTTCTGGTTGAGTCATTTTACAGTCCTTGGTGGGGATGGTCATTTAATAATGTTAAAATACTAACATTAAAACACCGCTTTCAATAGGCATAATTTCGGCATTTTATCAATTCGAGCTGTGATTGGTGTCACGTTAATAACATTTATGAGTTGTTAGTGTGACTAAAATAACATTGAATACAGTGAAATAATTGAGGGCTAATAATTATGGATATTGCAGTTATCGGTTCCAACATGGTGGACTTAATTACCTATATCACTGAAATGCCAAAAATTGGCGAAACCCTGGAAGCACCAGATTTCGAGATTGGCTGCGGCGGTAAAGGGGCCAATCAGGCGGTGGCGGCCGCCAAGCTGGGGGCGGGTGTGATGATGATCGGCAAAGTCGGTGAAGATATGTTCGCCGATAATACCGTCAATAATCTGCAACGCTACGGCATAAACACCCGCTTTGTTGAAACGGTGCCCGGGGTATCCAGCGGCGTAGCGCCAATATTTGTTGATCGGGATTCCTTTAACCGAATTTTAATCATCAAGGGCGCCAACAACCATCTACTCCCGGCAGATATTGATCGTGCAGAGCAACAGCTTAAACAATGCCGGCTGATTATCCTGCAGTTGGAAATCCCCCTGGCTAGCGTGTATCACGCCATTGATCTTGGACGAAAATACCATATTCCCATCATTCTCAATCCCGCACCGGCCAGCCGGGAACTGGATATTAACTATGCCTGCCAGTGCGATTTTTTTATGCCAAATGAAACTGAGCTGGAAATCCTCACCGGCATGCCGGTAGACAGCGAGGAAAATATCCTGCGCGCCGGGCGGACATTATTGGCCAAGGGATTGAAAAACTTAATTATCACCATGGGACATCGTGGATCGATGTGGTTAAACGCCAACCATGTGCACCGGGTAAAACCCGTTGCGGTCAATGCTGTGGATACCAGTGGTGCCGGAGATGCGTTTATTGGCTGTTTTGCCCATTACCTGGTTAAGGATGGCGACGTGAAACAAGCAATGGAATATGCCTCCGCTTACGCCGCCTACAGTGTAATGGGTAAGGGTACGCAGCGCTCCTATCCCGATACCGCCCAGTTCCATGATTTTCTCGCTACCCTTTCTCAGGAATAACATCATGCGCCACAATACGGTACAAATGCCTGACGGCTATTTAAACAAAACCCCGTTGTTCCAATTTATCCTGCTGTCGTGCCTGTTTCCCTTATGGGGTTGCGCGGCCAGCCTGAATGATATCTTGATCACCCAATTTAAATCGGTATTCGCATTAAGTGATTTTGCCAGTGCCTTGGTGCAAAGCGCGTTTTACGGTGGTTATTTTCTGATTGCCATACCGGCTTCGATGGTGATTCGCAAAAGCAGCTACAAAATGGCCATCATGATCGGCCTGTCGCTTTATATCATTGGCTGTGTCTTGTTTTATCCCGCATCCCATATGGCAACCTACACCATGTTTTTGGCGGCCATTTTTGCCATTGCCGTGGGCCTGAGTTTTCTGGAAACGGCGGCCAACACCTATAGCTCGATGATCGGTCATCGCGATTTTGCGACGTTGCGGCTAAACATCAGCCAGACCTTTTATCCTATTGGCGCACTGATGGGGATTGTGCTGGGTAAATATTTGGTTTTCCAGGAAGGCGGAAGTTTGAGTAGCCAAATGGCCACCATGACGCCAGAGCAGGTGCACCAGTTCCGACTCACCATGCTGGAACTGACCCTAGAACCTTATAAGTATTTGATTATGGTGCTGGTGGTGGTGATGGTGTTGTTTATGATCACCCGTTATCCCCATTGTAAACCCCAGGCGGATAAATCAAACCTTACCGCGGCGCCGGGAATGGGCGAAACCCTGCGTTATCTTGCCGGTAACACTCGGTTCAAAAAGGGCATTGTGGCGCAATTTCTGTATGTTGGCATGCAGGTGGCGGTATGGTCGTTTACCATTCGTCTGGCGCTGAATCTGGGTGCGTCCAATGAGCGAGATGCATCTAACTTCATGATATATAGTTTTATATGCTTTTTTATCGGTAAATTCATCGCCAATTTTTTGATGACACGCTTCAATCCGCAAAAAGTCCTGATCGCGTATTCGGTGCTCGGTGTGGTAACGCTGGCTTATGTCGTGCTGGTGCCTAATTTTACCGCCGTATATGCGGCCGTGTTTGTCAGCGTGCTTTTCGGACCGTGTTGGGCAACTATTTATGCGGGTACGCTTGATACGGTGGACAACAAATATACTGCAGTGGCCGGTGCAGTGATCGTGATGGCTATTGTTGGTGCCGCCGTCGTGCCGGCCATTCAGGGCTTCGTTTCCGACCATCTTGGGTCGATGAAACAGGCGTTTGGGGTGTCGTTACTGTGCTTCGCTTATGTGGGCTACTACTTCTGGGCTGAATTGCGCAACAAACAACCCACTGTCGCCGCAGCCAGAACAATGATGGATAATTAATCTAAACCAGGAGAAAGCGATGTCTACTGTCATTTATCTTCAGCGTAATCAGTTTAGCGACCAGCCGTTTCATCTGTTGGAGAGCGCCGGGATCAGCGTTACGTTGTTTAAATATCCTTCCGGCATAGAAGCCGTGACCCTTAGCAATAGCCGGGGATATATCACCCTGTTGCCTTATTATGGCCAAATGATTTGGGATGCACAGTTCGACGATCATAGTTTACGAATGGATAATCCGTTTAACGAGCCGAAGCGGGGTGAGTCGGTGGTGGATACTTATGGCTGCTTTGCTTTCCATTCCGGGCTACTGAGCAATGGGTGTCCCGCGCAAGATGATGTGCACCCGTTGCACGGAGAAATGCCCTGCGCACCGATGGATCGGGCGTTCCTGACTGTCGATGAGCACAGCGTGACCTTAGGGGGCGAATATGAGTACGTGAAAGGGTTCGGCCATCATTATCGGGCCGAGCCCTCGGTCAGGCTAAAGGCTGACGAGACGCTGTTGACCATCAATATGCGGGTCATCAACCTGGCCAGCGTGCCAATGCCGTTACAGTATATGTGCCATATGAATTATGCCTATGTTGCGGATGCCACGTTCAGCGAGAATCTGCCCGACGGAGCGTTCCAATTGCGCACTTCGATTCCCGGTCATGTTCATCCCACGGCACAATGGCTCGAATATACGGCGGCGTTAGCGCGCAACCCCGGCATGCTGGAGTCGTTAAGCCAGCCGGAATTTTATGATCCGGAAATCGTATTTTTTGCCGATGATCTCGCCCGTTATACTGAGCAAACCTATGGTAAGGCAGAGTTTTTTATGCAGGCGCCGGGTTCAGGTCCGCGATTCGTTACTCGCTTCGATACCGCACAGTTTAACTATGCCACGCGTTGGATTCTGTATAATGGTGATCAAAAGGTCGCGGCTTTTGTACTGCCGGGCACGTGTCGTCCCGAAGGTCATCAAGCGGCCAGCCGGGCGGGAACGCTGATTCAGCTGGCTGCGGGCGCCACACGTGAATTCAGTGTTGTTACCGGGTTGGTGAGCGAAGGCTGATGGTTCATCCTTGTCTAGAAAACAGACTCGACCCGCAGGTATCCTCTATCTGCGGGCTAGCCTGATATCCCTTAGCGCGGGTTGTTCAACCCACTTGGCTGGCATACCAGCGACTTCCTCGTCCTCTCGCCTGGCCGCCTAGGGAATTTACCCCGAATCGGCTCGTTGCACACGTTACGGCCGAGCCTGCAACGTGCGTTCATTGCTGTTCAGTTGCACTATTTCCCGCTACAGTGTTAACACCTTGTACAGCTTGGGAGGGCGTCATGCTTTATATTTTTGATTTAGGCAATGTGGTGATCGATATTGATTTCGGTCGCGTGCTGGGTGTGTGGAGCCATCTCAGCGGCGTACCCCTGGCCAGTTTAAAAAAGAAGTTTGAAATGGGCGAGGTGTTTGAACAGCATGAGCGCGGAGAGATATCCGATGAGGTTTTTGCCGCTAAATTCTGCGCTGAGTTAGGCATTACGCTAAGTTTTGAACAGTTCACCACCGGTTGGCAGGCGGTATTTATTAGCGTCAGACCAGACGTTATCGAGATCATGCAAAAGCTACGCGCACAGGGAAATAGGGTGATCATCCTATCCAACACCAACCGTCTGCACTGTGACTATTGGCCCAACCAGTATCCTGAAGTGCCGCAAAGCGTCGACAAGATGTATCTTTCTCAAGAAATCAGGATGCGTAAACCCGATCCAGCCATCTATCGATATGTCCTGGAGCAGGAAGGTGTGGACGTGGCTGATGCTTTGTTCTTTGACGATAACGCGCAAAATATTGCTGCTGCGCAGAGTATTGGATTACCGGCGGTTCACGTTACTGATTCACGTGTTATACCCGCCTATTTTGCGTAATTGATGCAAAAGGGGAGGGTGTGATGAAAGGTTTTAATGTGAAAAAAGCGACCCGCTTTTATGCCTTCTGCAAATTTTTGTATCAACGCGCCGATCATGATGGTTTAACCGTGTTGGCAGGTCATCTCGCTTATGTTTCTCTGTTGTCCCTGGTGCCGCTGATCACGGTGCTGTTCTCCCTGATTGCGATTTTCCCGGTATTTTCCGATGCCAGCGATAAATTAAAAAGTTTTATCTTTACCAATTTTATGCCGGCGACCGGCGATGTTATCCGGCGCTATCTTGAGCAATTTATTCTCAATGCCAGCCAGATGACCGCGGTGGGTACCTGTGGGCTTATCGTCACCGCGTTGTTGTTGATTTATTCGGTGGACTCGGCGCTTAACAGCATCTGGCGCAGCAACAAAAAACGACCGATGATTTTCTCGTTCGCGGTGTATGTGATGATCTTGACATTGGGGCCCCTACTGACCGGTGCCAGCATGGTGATAAGCTCCTACCTGATATCCCTGACGTGGTTGAACGATAGCGGTACGGCGCCGCTGTCTACGCTAATGCTGCGTATTTTCCCGCTGTTGCTCTCCTATATCTCATTTTGGATATTATATCGCGTGGTGCCAACGGTAAGGGTACCCGCTAAGGATGCCTTAATCGGTGCGCTGGTGGCGGGGCTGTTGTTTGAGCTGGGTAAAAAAGTCTTTGGCCTGTATGTCAGCGCGTTCCCCACTTTTCAACTGATTTACGGCGTACTGGCGGTGATACCATTGCTTTTTTTCTGGGTGTATTGGAGTTGGTGCATTGTGTTGCTTGGTGCAGAAATCACCGCCTCAATGACGGAGTTTCGCGCCTCGGTGCAAAAACCGGAGCTTGACCGATGATTGCGTTGATCCAACGGGTACTCAGCGCGTCGGTAACCGTAAACAACGATGTCGTGGGTGCGATAGGTCCCGGTATATTGATCTTGCTTGGTGTGGAGCGGGGCGATAATGTGTCGACAGCCGAAAAGCTGTGCGACCGTGTGTTAGGTTATCGTATTTTCAGCGATGAGCAGGGCAAAATGAATTTAAATATCCGCCAGGCTGGCGGCGAGGTGCTGGTCGTATCCCAGTTCACGCTAGTGGCGGATACCAATAAGGGGCTGCGACCCAGTTTCTCCCACGGCGCGGCGCCCGCAGAAGCGGAACGGCTTTATCATCACTTTACCGACTGTTGCCGCCGAACGGATATCCGGACTGAAAGCGGACGGTTTGCTGCGGATATGCAAGTCGCGCTGGTGAATGACGGACCGGTCACTTTTTGGCTTCAGGTGTAAACGGTAAAGACCTTAAAGAGAGGGTATGCATGTATCATTTGCGCGTCCCACAGAACGATAAAGAATTAAACGACTACTATCAGTTTCGCTGGGAAATGTTACGTAAACCGTTGCATCAGCCGCAGGGGTCTGAGCGGGACGCTTATGATGCAATGGCGCATCACCAGATGGTGGTGGATGAGAATGGCAAGCCGGTGGCCATTAGCAGGCTGTATATTAATGCCGACAACGAGGCCTCAATCCGTTTCCTGGCGGTCCATCCTTTGCAGCGCGGTAAAGGATTGGGCACGCTGATGGCCATGACTCTTGAGTCAGTCGCGCGTCAGGAAGGGGTGAAACGGGTAGTGTGCAGCGCCCGCGAAGATGCGGTGGAGTTCTTTGCCAAGCTGGGTTTTATTAATCAGGGCGAAATCACCACACCCTCTACCACGCCGATTCGTCATTTCTTAATGATCAAACCTATCGAAACCCTGGATGATATTTTGCATCGACCGGATTGGTGCGGCCAATTGCAACAGGCTTGGCACCAGCACATTCCCTTGAGCGAAAAGATGGGGGTGCGTATCACCCAGTACACCGGTCAAAAATTCATGACAACCATGCCGGAAATCGGTAATCAAAATCCGCATCATACCCTTTTTGCCGGTAGTCTGTTTTCTCTGGCAACCTTGACCGGCTGGGGGTTGATATGGTTATTGCTCCGAGAACGTCAACTGGGTGGTACCATCATCCTGGCCGATGCGCATATCCGCTATGCTAGCGCGGTCACGGGAAGGCCTTCCGCCGTGGCGGACCTGGGTTCCCTAAGTGGGGATCTGGATCGTCTGGCGCGTGGGCGAAAGGCCCGGGTGAGCCTTGAGGTTGAATTATCCGGCAACGAAATCAATGGTGCCCTGTTCAAGGGGGTCTATTTGGTGCTGCCCCCGTCTCCTGATAAGCCGCTGGAGAGCGGAGGATCGCTGGTGGACTAGGCGGTATGCCCTTATCGGCCATGACGCGGGCCCAACCGCACCCGCGTCATGGCGAGTCGATGCGGCAGCTAGGGGGTGGTATCGCCCACCAACGCACCGCGCACCATGGTTTGCGTCACAGCCTTACCTTCGGTGTCTAAAACGTGCAGCTTACCGTTTAGCGTAGGTTTTAACGGTGATGCTGCCGATATGCCGCCGGTCAACGTTAATTGCAGATTACCGTTACCAGACAGCGGAATGGTTGGCCACCCCCAATGCGCCAGTACGTTTAACGGCACTGCCCGGCCGCTCAGACTGAGGGAAAACGCCCGATTAGCTTGCTGGTTGATATTGGCAGTAGCCTCAAGCAGGCCTTCCCCGGCAAAAGCACTTAATTCAGTCACCGAAATTTTGCCTTGATCGGCGGTCAGCGCCAGCGAAGGACGACGCACATCGGTTTTATTAAAGGTCGCGTCGCTGCCATTAAGATTCAGACTACCCGACCAGATGCCCCACTGATGATCCTTGGCCAATACTAATTGTTTACCCGTTCCATCCAGGGCGGTGACCTGAAAAGGAAATGCGGGATTGATATCAATAAGCAAATTACGGTTGGCGGTGAATTTATCTACTACCACCCCGGACAACCAACTGGGCAAGGGCTGTTGCCAGTCGTTTAGCCACTGTGTCGGTAAAACATACTCAATCCCGGCCACCATAAATTCATCCAATTCCAGCCGCTTATCGGTACGTGACCAGTGGCCTGATGTACGCATTAACCCACCCTGCCAACGTCCGCTAAACTGATTTATATCAATACCATGAGGTGTAAATGCCAAGGTGGCAATGGGATCAATGAGATGAATCGAACCGTTAATCAACTCTCTGGCATTAAGCGCCAGGGTACCGTCGTCGGACGACCAATCACCATCCTGAAAGGTCACATTGCGCAACGTTAAATCCAAATCACTGAAAGCCCAAAGTCGCCCTTCCATGCGGGCATCGATTAAGTCAAAACGGTGAATGGTGATTTTCGGCACTGCCGACAATTGATGTAAAAACTCATCCAGGTTTTGTTTGGTCTGCATGCGCACATTACTCAACCGCAGATGGTCCACCTGCCAGCTGCCGTCTTCGTCACGCGCAGCACTGCCGGTTAGCTCCCCACGCGCAAGATCTGCGCCCAGGTTATCCAATCGAAGCTGATTATTATTTATTTCTCCCTGAACCAGCACGTTTTCAGCCGGGATGCCATTAAGGGTCAAGGTGTGGGCGCTGATTTGAAAACGGGAGTGCCGTCCCAGAGGAAAGCCGACTTGTGGTTTCCATGGCATCACTCCGGCGTCGACCTGTTTACCGTTTAGTTCCCAACCACCATAAGGTGAGCTGATCGCCATATCGTTCAGCTGCAGGACATCAGCTTCCAAAGGGAATACCAATGACGTCGGGTCCAGGTTCAAGGTGCCGTTCTGCATTTGAATGCGGGCAAAATGGTAGGGATCGCTAAGCTGGCGCGCGCTAAAACCCGCCACCAGACGCTTGGCCACTAAAATCGGCGTATGTTCTTTTTGGCCGAACGTGATATTTTCAACATAAACGTCACCGGGGTCGGACCAGTCATGACCGATTTTTTCCAACGATAGTTGGTAAGCACTGTGCTGGGTGACGGTTCGGCTTATCCATCCTGCGCCCCAGGATGTTTGCAACAACACGTAGATCAGGACAATTATCAATAACACTATCAACAATATTGATAATAAAAATTTCCCAAGAAATTTCATTGTACAAATCCATAGCTGTCTTAAAGGTTACTGTGTTTATGCCGCAATTAGCCGGTCTTCTCAATAGCCAAAGCGCTTCTGACAAAAAAAAGCCGCCGTATTGATACAGCGGCCGCATAATATGACGATATCCCGACAATCTTTCACGTTGCAAGCAGAAACGTTAGGTATTAATGACTTATTGATGCTCCGGCGGGAACAGCAAATTCAACACAATAGCGGTGATGCCGCCGGCTGCGATACCCGATGACATTAAGGTTTTTAACCACTGTGGCGCAAACTGTAAAATCAAGGGTTGCTGTGACACACCCAACCCCACCGCCAACGATAAGGCCATAATCATAATGGCACGCCGGTTAAGCCGTTCTCGTGACACGATGCGCACACCCGAGGCGGCAATGGTACCGAACATCACGATAGTCGCACCACCCAACACCGGTTCGGGAATATGCTGCACAAAGCCACTTACTACCGGGAACAGTCCTAAGGCTATCAACATCAACGAGACCACAAACCCCACGTACCGGCTGGCGACTCCGGTCAGTTGGATCACGCCATTGTTCTGGCCGAAACACGAATTGGGGAACGTATTGAATACCGCTGAAAGCATGGAATTCAACCCGTTGGCCAGCACACCCCCTTTCAGCCGCCGCATATAGAGGGGGCCACGGACAGGTTGTTCAGACACGTCGGACGTAGCGGTAATATCGCCAATGGTTTCCAACGAGGTCACCATAAACACCAGCATCAACGGGATAAGTAAATCCCAATCAAAACCCAAGCCGTAATACAACGGCGTTGGTATCATAATCAACGATTGTGACGGCGTGGAAGCGACGGCAGGCAGCATTCCCATCAACCAGGCGGCTAAATACCCCACCGCCATGGCGATCACTAAAGAGGCCACTCGCAAATACGGATTACGCTGACGGTTGAGCAGGATAATGACCACCAACACAATACCGGCCAATAACAGGTTCTTCGGCGCACCGAAGCTATGATTGGCCATGGCGGCAAAACCGCCGCCAATGGAAGTCAATCCCACCTGAATCAACGAAATACCGATAATCATCACCACGATACCGGAGACTAACGGGGTAATAATGCGCCGGGCCAAATGCAAAACCCGCGATAACACAATCTCGGTGCATGACGCGACCATCAACGTACCAAACAGCGCCGCCATCATGGTCGGCACATCTGCGCCACCGTTTTTTAGTGCCATGCCACCCATGATGAGCGGCGTAACAAAGTTAAAGCTGGTTCCCTGAATTGACAGCAAACCCGAACCTACCGGCCCCCAGGTTTTAATTTGCAGTATCGATGCCAACCCGGAAGCAAACAGCGACATGCTGATGATATGTTGTGTATCCTGCGCGGGCAAACCCAACGCCTGGCAAATCAGCAAACCGGGGGTGATGACCGCAACAAACATCGCCAGCAAATGCTGACAGGCAGCGAACAAGGTTTCCATCAAGGGCGGACGATCATCAAGATGATAAATCAGCTCGCTTTTGACTACGGGAATAGGCGCGTCATCAACTACTGAGGATGGCATGGTCATGTTAAAGGACTTTCCTGGGCGGCAAAGCAGGCATTTTAATCAACCTGACTTTAAAAGCAATCGATTGCATCGTATCTCTACCCCGACCCATTGATATAGGTCAACCTCAGAGCATTCTCCCCCGCCGACTAGTGCACTAAGCCCGCCAACACCAGACTAACGGCAAGCCTCGTTTAAGGGAGAGCGTACCGTAGGGGTTGAGGCGGCCATTTCCTGGCCGTCCGATGCCCCTTGGTACGCTAGGCCCGCCAACACCAGACTCACGGTAAGCCTCGTTTAAGGGAGAGCGTACCGTAGGGGTTGAGGCGGCCATTTCCTGGCCGTCCGACGCCCCTTGGTGCGCTAAGCCCGCCAACACCAGACTCACGGTAAGCCTGTTCAAGGGAGAGCACACCTCACGCATTAGTATAACGCGCACGCTCCGGCATCCAGCGCGCGATCAACGCCGCAGCCGACGCGGGATAAGTCTCATGAAGATGGCGCGCCAGCCGCTGTACCTCAGGGATCATCCCCTGATCGCGCAACAGATCCGCCACTTTAAATTCCGCGTTACCGGTTTGCCGAGTACCCAACAATTCACCCGGACCGCGAATCTCCAAATCCTGCTGCGCAATAACAAAACCATCGCTCGTATCCCGCAACACCTGTAAACGGCGCTGCGCGGTCTTACTTAACGGCGACTTATAAAGCAACACACAGTGAGACGCGACCGCGCCGCGTCCCACCCGACCCCGCAACTGATGCAACTGAGCCAGCCCCAAACGCTCCGGATTTTCTATAATCATCAGACTGGCGTTGGGCACATCCACTCCCACTTCTATCACCGTAGTCGCCACCAGCAAATGCACTTCACCGGCTTTAAACGCCTGCATCATCAGCTGCTTCTCCTGCGACTTCATTCGACCGTGCACCAAACCGACACGCAGTTCCGGTAAGGCAGCCACTAAATCCTCCCAGGTAGCCTGTGCTGCTTGGGCTTCAAGCAAATCGGATTCATCAATCAATGTACAAACCCAATAGGCCTGCCGTTGCTCCTGCAGGCAAGCTTGCCGTACCCGCTCAATGATATCCGCACGCCGGGTATCCGGTATGGCCACCGTCGTTACCGGCGTACGCCCTGGAGGCAATTCATCAATGATCGACGTATCCAGATCGGCATAAGCGGTCATGGCCAAGGTGCGGGGAATTGGCGTCGCAGTCATAATCAGCTGATGTGGGTGAAAACCTTGCGCCAGACCCTTCTCCCATAACGCTAACCGCTGGTGAACCCCGAACCGGTGTTGTTCATCAATAATCACCAATGCCAGCCCGGAAAACGAGACCTGCTCCTGGAAAATGGCATGGGTTCCCACCACCATCGCCACCGTGCCCGCCGCGATAGCGTCTTGTTGGGCAATGCGTGCTTTGCCTTTTTGTTTACCGGCCAGCCAGCCCACTTCGATGCCCAGAGGCGCAAACCAGCTGCGAAAAGTCTGCGCATGCTGCTCGGCCAGTAATTCCGTGGGTGCCATCAAGGCTACCTGCTTGCCCTGAGCAATGGCACGCAGCGCCGCCAATGCCGCCACCAAGGTTTTGCCCGAACCGACATCACCTTGGACCAAACGCATCATTGGCACCGGTTGTGCCAAATCCCGTTCTATTTCGTCAGTGACCCGTTGCTGCGCCCCGGTTGGAGTAAACGGCAGCAAAGCCAAAAAGTGCTGCTTGAGCTGATGATCGGCGGTCAACGCCAGGGCCAGATCCTTACGTACGTTGGCGCGCACCGCCAGCATGCTCAGATTGTGGGCCAGCAATTCCTCCAAAATTAAACGTCGCTGCGCCGG
This sequence comes from Acerihabitans sp. TG2, assembly GCF_035013185.1. Classification (NCBI taxonomy): domain Bacteria; kingdom Pseudomonadati; phylum Pseudomonadota; class Gammaproteobacteria; order Enterobacterales; family Pectobacteriaceae; genus Acerihabitans; species Acerihabitans sp. TG2. The sequence goes on along the minus strand of NZ_JAYGJO010000022.1, from coordinate 65,762 downwards.
GTGCTTTCCTAGTTCGAGATCGGCCAGAGAGATAGTCGGTGGTGGACGATGCAACGTGTGCAATGCTTCAGGCAGGCTGATAAGCCCACGGCTTAGCTCGGGAGGAAGCAGTTCGGCAATCGGGTAGCTATCGAGCAGTTTCAGCGCCTGATCGGTCAGATTACGCAGGGTAGCCTGTCGTATCCCTTCCGTCGTGGGATATACCGGGGTCAACGACGCCGTAAGCACCACGTCGGCCAGCTCATCCAGCACATGATACTCAGGATGAATGATCTCGGCGCACTGTTGGCCGCGGCGTATTTCTCCGTATGCAGTGACCTGGCGGCCGACGGCCAGGCTATTTTTCATGGCGGCATTGAAGTTAAAGAACCGCAGCGTGATCATGCCGGTCTTATCGCTAATTCGACAGGTTAACATGCGTCGGCGGCCAAAACTGATCTCACAACTCAGCACTTCCCCCCGCACGGTGACATACATGCCGGGCAAAACGTCGTTGATTGAGTACAACCGAGTGCGGTCTTCATAGCGGGAGGGCAGATGCAGCAATAAATCTTGCAGATTTTCCAGACCCAGACGAGCAAGGCGAGCCGATTGCGCTGGGCCGACTCCGGAAAGGGAGCTTAACGGTAGGGTGTTCAGCAGACGGCCTTCCATCATTTCAGCACTCCGTGGCAGATAAAGTGGTCCGGTTTGGCACGTAAACCGTCACCAGCAGCGTCCTCTCACCTTGCAGCACACCGCCGATGCCTTCATCTTTCAAGTTGCAAGTGCACGGACTACATCCGTCACCCGAATCACTTACCGGTGTAAGTTTATTGGCGTTTGCCTGCCTGCAACGCGAAATCTATTGGGTAAAACCGTCAATTGCGGTTACGGGTCACTCTTATCACGTCGGCCATAACGCGAATTTTACGCATAATATTGGCGAGATGGATACGGTCGCGCACGGTCAGGCGGATAAATGCGCTGTAAACGCGTCCGTCTTTCTCTTCGGTATTTAAGCTTTGGATATTGGAGTCGGCAGCATTGATGGCCGCGGTAAGATTGGCTAGCGCGCCCTGGTGGTTAAACATGTCGGCTTTGATCTCGGCAATAAACTCCTGCTCGGTATCCAGCTCCCATTCCACCGCCATGAATTTTTCCGGCTCCTTCTGGTAACCGCGAATGTTCCGGCAGGATTCATGATGCACCACTAACCCTTTGCCCGGACTCACATGGGCAATGATCGGATCACCGGGGATCGGCCGGCAGCATTTGGCAAAGGTAATCAGCACCCCTTCCGCCCCTTTGATTGGCAGCCTTTTCAAGCCGGGGCCGGGTGGGGTCATATTGGACTGATCGCCCTGAAGATTACGCGCAATCACTACACTCATGGCATTGCCCAAGCCAATTTCCGCCAGCAAATCGTCGAGCGTCGCCAGCTTCATCCGCTCCAGTTCATGCTGCATATTTTCCGGCGGCACCTCGGCCAGTTTACGACTGCCGCCGAGGGCATGATTTAATAATCGGCGCCCCAAGCTGACCGAGTCGTCACGTTTGAGGTTTTTGAGCATTTGTCGGATTTTGGCGCGCGCTTTGGAGCTGACCACGAAGTTTAACCAGGCGGCATTGGGGCGTGCGCCCGGCGCGGTGATGATCTCAACCGCCTGACCACTGGCAAGGGCTTGGGACAACGGATAAGGTTGCCGGTCCACACGCGCACCGACGCAGGCGTGACCGATATCGGTATGTACCGCATAAGCAAAATCAACCGGCGTAGCGCCCGCAGGCAGTTCGACAATGCGCCCTTCTGGGGTAAACACGTAAATTTCATCGGGGAACAGATCCGATTTTACGCTTTCGATAAACTCAAACGAGCTGCCGGCGCTTTGCTGTAATTCCAGCAGGCTTTGCATCCAGCGCTGGGCGCGGATCTGCGCCGTGGTGCCGGTTTCACCCTGCACTTTATAAGCCCAGTGCGCCGCGACGCCCATTTCTGCCATTTGGTCCATGTCTTCGGTGCGGATCTGCACTTCCACCGGTACGCCGTGCGGCCCGATCATCGACGTATGCAAAGACTGATAGCCATTGGCTTTGGGAATGGCAATATAATCTTTCACCCGGCCGGGGCGTGGTTTATACAGGCTGTGCATTTGGCCCAGCACCCGGTAACAGGTATCCACTTCGCCCACGATGACCCTAAAGGCGTAGATGTCCATAATGGAATGGAAACGCTGTTCCTTTAGGTGCATCTTGCAATAGATTGAGTAGAGGTGTTTTTCCCGGCCGCTGACGCGACAAGGAATGCCCGCTTCGGTAAGCCGCCCTTCGATTTCCACCAGAATTTTCTGGATCATCTCTTTGCGGTTACCGCGCGCGGCTTTCACTACTTCCTTAATGACACGGTAGCGATTGGGATAGAGCGCTTCAAAACCCAGCTCTTCAAGTTCGGTCTTGAGGTTGTGGATACCCAGACGGTGGGCCAGCGGACTATAGATTTCCAGTGTTTCCCGGGCAATGCGGCGGCGCTTGTCCGGACGTAGCGAGCCGAGAGTGCGCATATTGTGGGTTCGATCCGCCAACTTGATCAGTACCACGCGAATATCCTGCACCATCGCCATGATCATCTTGCGAAAGTTTTCTGCCTGGGCTTCTTTTTTGTCGCGGAATTTCAGCTTATCGAGTTTTGATACGCCTTCCACCAGTTCGGCCACGCTTTTACCAAACAGCTGTTCCATATCCTGGTAAGTGGCGGGCGTATCCTCAATCACATCATGCAGTAACGCCGCCATCAGCGTTTCATAGTCGAGACGCATCTCGGCCAGGATACATGCCACGGCCACCGGATGGGTGATATAAGGCTCACCGCTGGAGCGTGACTGTCCCTCGTGGGCATCACGTGCGACAAGATATGCTTGCCGGAGAAGTTTTATCTGATCCTCGGGCAAGTAACGCTGAATCAGCAGATTCAGACTTTCAAACAGGTACAATTGTGAACCGATTTCTGAGTTTAACGACGGCCTTCAGCAATTGCAGTAACCGCCTGAATCTCTGCGGCTTCCTGCTCTTGCTGTTCCTGGCGATCTCGTAAGTCTAGGATTTGATTGGTGATCAGTCCTTCTTCGATCTCACGCAGGGAGATAACGGTGACTTTATCGTTTTCTTCTGCGACCAGGGGATCTTTACCGCCGACTTGAAGTTGGCGAGCGCGACGGGCAGCGACCAGCACCAGGTCAAAACGATTACCAATTTTTTCAACGGCGTCTTGTACAGTTACGCGTGCCATATGTGAGCTACTCCGCAAATAGAAGAAATGACTGGGCATCATACTGAAAGTTGTTTCAGTCCGCCAACAATTTGGTGATTAAAGCGTCATGGCGTAATTTTTGACGGCCAAGACGCAAACGTTCGGCACGTATGATGGTCTGTAAATCCACCAGTGCCGTATTGAATTCATCATTTACAATCAGGTAATCATACTCCGCATAGTGCGACATTTCAGCAACCGCCTGGGTCATACGACGGGCAATAACGTCCTCGCTATCCTGACCGCGGCCACGCAGTCGACGATCGAGTTCCTCCCTGGACGGCGGCAGCACAAAGATACTGCGCGCTTGTGGCATGGCCTTGCGGATTTGCTGCGCGCCCTGCCAGTCGATATCGAGAAAAACATCCACCCCGGTGGACAACACCTGTTGAATGGACTCGCGGGAGGTGCCGTAATAATTACCGAAAACATTGGCATATTCCAAGAAGTCACCCTCCTGGATCATGTGTTCGAACTCAGCTATGGAAACAAAAAAGTAGTGTTCCCCGTGCCTCTCCCCTGGACGTATAGGTCTTGTGGTATGGGAAATCGAAACCTGGGTATCATACAGGGGCTGGGTTTTAAGCAACGCCTGGATTAGGCTGGATTTTCCCGCGCCGCTAGGGGCGGAAACAATGTAGAGCGTACCATGAACCATAGTGGAATTTTTCGGCTGTAGTTGATTGATAACACGTGTTGATGACGGTAAACCGATAGATCGACCCATAAAAAGGGCATCGGCAATCATTATACACATCATTCAACCCTGGTGCAGCCTGACTTATCATTCGCGGCGGGTATTTCAGCGGACAGGCTAAGGGAGGACCCGCCAGGTGAGGGTGTGGCCTAATAAGGTGGCGTAGGGGGGTAAATAGGGTAACTTTCCCCCTTGTTAAGTAAATTTTATTAACTAATGCAACCACCACTCTATTATATGACGGTTATACTAGTCGAAAACGTAATAATAAATCGTACTGGTTTGTACAGACTGATGTTAATATCAGTCGATACAAACCTGGTTAATAAACGCTCGACATAGATATAGCAGAAGTGAACCAGGTCGTTTTATTCAAACATATTTATCAAGCGCTGCTTATATGTTATTACGGCAACAACAGCCTATCACCCCGGCAAACTGCGCCGGATTGGAAAAAACGTTATAGCTGCTTATGTAACAACGTTGCCGCCTTCACATTGTGGTATTTTCTGAACAAACAGAATCGCTAATTATCGCTGGTTCGCATCGAGGGTGCCACATATCTCGCCAAACTGTTCCAATTGGCTTTCAGAAAGTGGCTTGAGAATACGCTCCAGGATGGCTCGGTGGATCCGCTGGGCAATTTCAAGTTTGCTGAGCCCCTTTTCCGTAATATAAACGTGTTTAACACGACGGTCGGTTGGGCTCTGCTGGCGTTGTAGCATCTCATCTTTTTCCAGCGCATCCAACACAGTGACTACCGTACGCGAAGAGAATCCCATATAATTTTTGATATCGGTCGCACTGGTTTTGCCATTGATTATCAATTGCAAAATTTTCATTTTTGACAAAGACAGACCTTCATTGACCAATTGGCCGTTCGCTTCCTTTCGCAAGCGGTGGTAGATGCGTGATAATGACTCCACTGTTACTGAGACATCTATTATCTTTCCCATTTTTGTTTCTCTCTGTGTAATTAAGGCGGTTTACTCACCGCGATAGCAGGTTAAAAAAATGTTATATCCAATCAGGGATTAATTTATCCCTTCGTCGTTTGATATATGAAACAGCGATTTTTGCAATTTTTTTGGTCGACACTGTTTCTGTCGATTTCAAAAAAACGACCATCAATATTGCTCATGATTGCGTTGTGATAGCCGTTAATTAACGCATCACGAAGGAAACCGATATACAACCTTGATGATTTAATGCCAGCGCAGTTTATATGAATATTTTCTATTTTGAAACATGACCAAATGAAAAATACGCATGTAATATCGAAATATCACCGTGGTGATAGTGTAGCTAATTTTATTATGTCACCACTAACCTAGTGGTCCCGCTACTATTAACTTATTTATAGTAGGGCTCACTCTAACCTATTGAAATAAAACATATTTAAAGAAAACATCAATATAAATAAAATGTTTTTTTATATCTTATTATTGGACATTAATTTAAAAATTTAAAAATAAAATAAATAATGTGCTCAGAAAAATGTGATGAAGGTTGAATTTATCTGTGTGATATTGATCATAACTCTTTGATTAAGTTGATTTAATTTTTTTATGTAATGTTGGTTTATGGGCGTGTGTCGGTTTTTTTAGTATAAAAACAAACAGATATGCAATACGTAATGATTACCCGACCGGAAAAACATCTGGCCGGGTCTAGAACTTATTTTTATTCTTCATCCTGGCGCAACGACGTGACGAGTTGATCGACTTGTCGATGTGAAAAAACCGCTATCCCTTGTTCGCGTAATATTTGTGCGGTAAAACCCATGCCCGGTTTGGTTTGGCCATTGAAGTCCCCGGAGTAAATGGTCTCACTACCACACGATGGGCTGCCATCAGCCAGTAGCGCATAACGACAGTGGTGAAGTTGCGCCATGCGTAACGCCAGATGTGCGCCCAGTATATACAGGTCGGTAACATCCGTTCCGGTTCTTTCCATGATGCGCGCGCCATGTTGCACGAGTGTGCTGCCGGTAGGCCCGATGATGATTTCGGCGGGCGGGCGGGGGGTACTGAAACCGGCCGCTAGCTCAGGGCAACAGGTGACCACGCGTCCTTCGCTACGCCATTGCGTAAGTGTGCTGTGTAATAGTGACTTGGCTGAACCGTCATAACGTACGTTAAAGCCCATCAGACAAGCGCTGATGAGAATTTTATTCATAGGTTTTTTTCCAAAGCGCTGTACCGCATAATGATAAATTCGCAAAAATACGCGCAACAATCATACGGCCTAACCTGCGTATGTTGAAATCAAATTCGCGTCGCAGTGGTTCCTTTAAGTTCCTTATCGAGAGCCGGATGGGTAATCTGGTTACTCCCGTCTGCACCACGCGCGGTATATTAACCGAGGGTGGACCCAGGTATTATTATGATAGACAAAGCAAATGAGTAAGGCTGCGGGGAACAGTAATGAACCTGACATGGTATGACTGGCATCAGGGTGAGCTAACGACACATCGTTTGTACGATATTCTCGCACTGCGCAACGCGGTATTTATCATTGAGCAGGCATGTCTTTATCAGGACGTGGACGGCCAGGATTTGCGGGATGGCAATCGCCATGTCGCCGGATATTGGGACGATACCTTGGTGGCCTATGCGCGGATCTTGGCGACGGGCGATCGTTTGGTTATCGGCCGGGTGATCATTGCGCCACCAGCCCGTGGCCTAAGACTGGGGCATCAATTGATGGAACGGGCGCTGGCGGTTTGTGAAACGCATTGGCCGGGCCAGGGCATCTCACTATCTGCGCAGGCCCATTTACAAGACTTTTATCGCCAATTTGGTTTTAAAGCGGTTACGGATATCTATGACGAAGACGGCATTATGCATATTGGCATGAGCAACCGGCCCTGAAAGGAGGATTTCCGTCATCCATGACAGTCATGGCTGTGGACTGATTCGCGCATTGATGGTTGTTTGACCCGTTATAAGTGTTTTATGGCTACATGAAAGCATGGCTAATCGCATCCATCACTACACGCACGCGCCCCGCTGACCAGACCTCGGGGTTCGCCACTAACCAAATATCAACTTTTTCCTGGCGAGCTGGCATAACGTTAACCAATTCGGGGCAGAGACGCTCGACGATCTCCCTCGCCATCATACTAATCCCAACCCCATGTCTGATGGATTCAATGAGCAACCATTGGGAGGGTGTTTCCAATACAATATTGCCATTAGTAATGGGTTCGTCGCAAAGCCGTTGCCAATATTGCGGTACGGCATCACGGGGAAACATAATCAGGTCATGGCCCGAAAAAGCATTTCCGGAAACCGGCAAGCCGCGCCGTGCGACATAGTCAGCAGAGGCGTACAGGCCAATGTGAAAGGTGGTTAGGCGACGGATGATCAGGTTTTCATCGATCGGGCGAGCGCTGCGCACCGCGAGATCGGTCTCACCGTGTTTAATATCCACTAGCGCGGGGGCGGTTGACAGCATCACAGTAATATCGGGATGCGATTGGCGCAGCTTAGCCAAGGCCGGTAATAGAAAACAGCTTGCCAATGATTCCGTCGAGGCGATATGCACCGTCCCAGCCAATGAGGTATCCATGCCTAGGGTTTTACGCCGCATCGCGGCGGCGGCGGCTTCCATCGTTTCCGCTTCAGGTAATAACAGCTGGCCGGCAGTAGTAAGCGTATAACCTTCTGGTTGTCGGGTAAACAAACGGGTCTGTAATTCTTGTTCTAGCGTACGCAGGCGCCGGGCGACAGTAGCCTGATCAACCTCCAGGCTGGTTGCTGCAGCGCGCAGACTGCCGGTGCGGGCTATGGCCAGCAAAAAACGTGTGTTGTCCCAATTCATGTTTTTCCTGCGGCATTTTTGCCGCACCTCATCCTAGTTATGCTGCATTTTAAATGGTGATGATTGTTTTTACACTCCTCTTATCGGTTGGTAAAGAGGAACAATCATGTCAGAAGTGAGATCAATAGATAGCCCAGACCAAACAAGGCACTTCCCTCTTCTGGTGGTGTTGTGTGCCGGCATGTTTATGGCAATACTGGACGTCAATGTGATAACTATCGCCATTGTCAGCATCCAGTCTGAATTCCATGCATCGGTATCCGCTATTACCTGGGCAGTGGATGCCTATAATCTAACGTTGGCGGGTTTTATGCTTTGTGCCGGCATGCTGGCTGATCGCTACGGTGCCCGTTGCCTATGGATAGTGGGCGTGACGGTATTTAGCGGCGCATCATTGGCGTGTGGTCTTAGCGGGTCGATAGAGCAACTCATTGTATTGAGACTACTCCAAGGCGCTGGAGCGGCAATGTTTATACCCGCATCATTTTCTTTAATGCCGGTTATCTGGCCGGATAGCGTGGTAAGGCAGAGGGCGATAGGCTTGTTCGGTGGGATTGTTGCGATCGCGGCGGCGGCGGGCCCGATATTAGGCGGGTTTCTCGTCAGTTATTTCAGTTGGCGCAGTGTATTCTTGATCAACATTCCCATTGGATTATGCGCCATAGTGGCGGCATATTGGTTGTTGCCGGCGGTTGATGGTCATAGGGATCAGAAAGGTGATCTGGCTGGCCAATGTCTCGGTTTTGCCACGTTGGCCGGTATCAGCTTTATATTGATCCAACTACCCGTACTGGGGTGGCGCGATGGTTTGATGCAAGCTATCGCGGTGATCTCCCTGAGCACTGGCGCTGGTTTTATCACAGTGGAACGCTACTGTGCCTCACCCGCAATTCCTGCCATCCTATTTCGGCACTCTAGGTTTAATGTTGCCAATCTTACCGGGTTGTTGGTTAACGCCTGCTATTTTGGCGGTATTTATGTCCTGAGTTTACTGCTCCAGCAACGGTTGAGTTATTCTCCGTTGCAAACCGGGATGGCATTGCTGCCGCTGGCGGTATGCCTGATGGCCGGTAACCTGTTGGCCGGCAGGATGATGGTACGTTTGGGCGTGAAAAAACAGATGGTGGCTGGTTTATTGCTTAGCGCCTGTGGTTATTTGGGCATGCTGTGTCTACAACAGCGAATCACACCTATTGTGATTATTTCCATGGCGCTGTTGGCTGGCGGGACGGCGTTTGTTGTGCCGCCCATGACGGTTACGGTATTACGCAGCGCACCGCTATCCATGACGGGTACCGCCTCAGCCATTCATACCACGCTGCGACAGATCGGATCGCTATTGGGTATTGCGCTAGCCAGTTTAGCCTTTACGCTGCTGAACTCGCCATTGCTCTTGTTGATGCCGCTTTACGCGTTAATCCATATATTACTGGCATTAACTCTCTGGCGGTTAACGTGGATTGATGATTGAATTTATTTTGCGCCCCTGGTTGCGCCTGCGAAGAGTAAGACGGCGTCGACAGTCATTGTTGCGTGGCGGTTAATTTTCCACTTCAGCGTAATAATTTCAGCGATCCGGTCAACGAGGTAATCCATTTTGCCGGTCCGGCCAAACCCACACCATCAATGGTTTCCGAGGCAAGCGTACGCAACGGAAACTCGCGTTGATAATCCTGATATTGGTGTAGGTTACGGGCAAATGCAGGGAAAGGCACCGTTGCCTGGGTGCGGCTATCATCGGCGGCCTTGAGCATCAGCAGCCTGATCGCCGACTCATCTGCTTGCAGGATCGGTACCGGTAGTCGGGAGCTGACGTCTATGGTGATGCCCTGTCCGTCACTCAGTTGCTGATTGGCCAGTTCCGGTAACTTGGCGGCTAAACCGATGCCGATGGCCGCCACGGTATTGGCCAGCAGTCCCAATGGCAGCGAGGGGTTAACAATAATGGCAATGCGTAAATCATCAATCACGATATTCTCCTGGTAAAACACGCGAATTCCAACAAAGATCATAATCCGCAATGCCGGGAAGAACCTGTTTATTTTTACGTAATTACGATTAAAAATGGTATTATTTACCTATTTTTTACGCATTAGAGAAAAATTATGCCAAATATTTCCTTCGATGCAGCTGATATCAGAATTTTGCGTGAGCTGCAAGATGCCGGACGAATAACCAACCAGCAGTTGGCGGAAAAAGTGGGCATGGCAGCCTCTCCGTGTTGGCGACGGGTCAGGCAATTGGAGCAGCAAGGGGTGATCGCGGGTTATCGCGCAGTGCTGGATCGCAAAAAAGTCGGACTGGGCATACTGGCATTTATCCGGATAAAAATTGACAGCCACAACGCCACCGAAGCCAGACAGTTTGAAGTGGAAATTGAAACACTGCCTGCGGTGATCGCCTGTTACGCGGTGGCTGGCAGCGCCGACTTCCTGCTGCAGGTGGTGTCTCGGGATTTGGACGAGTATTCAGAGTTTGCCATGACGGTACTGCGCGCGTTGCCACGGATCAAAGAGATGGAAACCACCTTCGTGCTGCGCGAAATCAAACCGTTGGGCGCGATGCCGTTGATCGGGACGTCACTGTCTGTAGCACCCCTGGGTAAGTAAAAAACGTGTTTAGTCATAAAAAAAACCCGCTTATCGCGGGTAATGTTAGGACGAACACAGGCAGCTTTCTAATAATGACCGGTGGATTATGGAACATCAACGTGACGGCTGAATGACAGCTACCCGCTGTTCAATACGTTTAATGAAATGGCATACCACAGGTGAACTCGGTGTTAGTCAGATTTTTTTGCAATTCAATCAAGCATCTCTGGGAATTAGGGCACCAGTGGGCATGGTACAAAGGAGTTAGAGGGGGATCAGATCGTACCGCCTTTAAAAATTTGATAGCCTAAATCGATAGAATAATTGACATCTTCGTGGCGGATCTTTTTCAATACCATTTCCGCTGCGCATTTTCCCATGCTGATGCGCGGAGTGATGACACTGGCCAAGCGGGGAGTAATGGCTCGACCGATATCCAGTCCATGGAAACCGGCGATGGCGATATCCCCAGGGACGGGAATATCTCGCCGCAAACACTCTAACAGCGCGCCCACGGCGATATCATCATTAGTGCAAAACAAGCCATCTAAATCAGGAAAGCGCGTTAATGCCAAGTTAAAAATACCCGCGCCGAGGGAGAACGACGAGATTTCGTTGGCAGTCAACATTAAGGGTGTTAATCCATAGGATTCCATCGCTTGGGCATATCCTTGGTAACGTTGGCGATCGCGTAAATCGTCACGCGCGCCGAGATAGACTATCCGCCGCTTACCGCTGTTCAATACCGTCGACATCATATCAAACGCCGCCTCCTGATTGTCGTAACCCACTTGGATATCCATATATTCTTCCCGGGTATCCATCACTTCGACAATCGGAATTTTGGCAGCGAGCAAGCATTTGATACTGCGCAAGGTATGCTCTTTTTCCATCAAAATAATGCCGTCTATGCTATAGGACAGCAGATTAACGATTTGCCGCTCTTCGGTTTCTTTACTGTAATTGTAATTCGCGATTAACGTTTGGTAATTATTAGCAGAGGTAACTGATTCGATGCCGGCCAGGACGTCGGAAAACACTTGGTTATTAAACGAGGGGACCAGGATGCCTATGGAGTGGCTGATTGCATTAAGCATCATCTCCGGAGCACGGTTTGGAATGTAATTCAACTCCTCGATGATACTGGCTATTTTGTTACCGGTCGCACTGGCGACTTTTTCTGGTGTGCGCAGATAACGGCTCACCGTGGTTTTGGTTACACCGGCAAAGGTGGCAATGTCTTGCATGCTGACCCGATATTTTTTCATTCAATATTTCCTGAAATGTCTGGTGCATTCTGCCATGGCCGGTTACGCGGGAATAGCTGTTCATTAAATTATCCTTGGAATGCTCAACCAGGTTTAATCGTATGAAAATATCCCCACAGTTGCCCTATTCAAACCTATTAATGAATAACCATATTGAGCAATAGTACACCGGCTAATCCGATAAGCGAGATCAGTGTTTCCATCACTGTCCATGTTTTTAATGTTTCGGAAACGCTAAGGTTAAAATACCCTTTAAACAACCAAAAACCCGGATCATTGACATGGGAGGCGATAACGCTGCCGGCGCCGGTTGCCAGTACCATCAGCGCCGGATCTGCATGGGTAACCGCAATGATCGGTAATACAATACCGGCGGTGGTAATTGCTGCAACGGTGGCCGAACCCAGCGCAATACGTAATAACGCTGCAACGCACCAGCACATGACCAGCGGTGATAGCGCGGTGCCGCGCATAAGACCTGCGATAAATTCACCGACGCCGCTGTCCACCAGTACCTGTTTAAAGGCACCGCCACCCGCGATAATAAAAATGATCATGGCGATGGCCGCTATGGAATCGCCCAAAATATCCATCACCTGACCAATATGGCGTCCGTTGCGCAGACCGAGCGTAAATATCCCCAGCACAATGGCGGCAAACAACGCTACCGCCGGGTTGCCGATAAACTCCAGCAACAGGCGCAACGTATCGTCTTTGGGCATCGTCATTTCGGCGACAGCGGCTAATGCCATCAGGATTACCGGGGTAATGGCCACGATAAGGCTAACAAAAAAACCGGGCATTTCCTGTTCGGTAAAAATTTTTGGATTAAATAATCCCGCAGGTGGCTCTTTTTCAAATTTTTTCAGTAGCTTGGAAAACAGTGGCCCGGAAATAATCACGGTCGGAATAGCGATAATCAAGCCATAAATCAGCGTGGTACCCAGGTTGGCATTAAAAATAATGGCAATAGCAGTGGGACCGGGGTGGGGGGGTAAAAAACAGTGGGTGACCGAAAGCGCGGCCACCATCGGAATACCCACGTACAGCAGCGGTAGCCCTGATGCAGCTACAATGGTAAACACCAATGGCAACAGCAAGACAAAACCTACCTCATAGAACATCGCCAGGCCAACCACTAACCCGGTAATCACTAGCGCCCATTGGATACGCTCTTTGCCAAAAAACTGTATCAGCGTTGTAGCGATACGTTGAGCGGCGCCGGTATCGGAAATCAGCCGTCCAAGCATTGCGCCGAAGCCCAGGATCATTGCCAATCCACCCAGGGTACCGCCAATACCGCTTTGAATTGAATGGATTACCGCCAGTGGTTTCATGCCTTCGGCAACACCCACCACGGCAGCGACAAAAACCAGCGCGATAAAACCATTAACCTTAAATTTGATCATTAATATCAGAAGTAATATTACTCCCAATGCGATAATTATAATCGGCATATATCATCCCCATGAAAATGACGAAAAGTCACCACCGAGGTGGCCCTCGTCATTTATTTTTATTGGTTTTTTTGGAACTATATTCAGACTGCAGCCAGCATACCGCCATCAACAAATATAAGGTGTCCATTGACAAAATCTGACGCTTTGGCCGCAAGGAATACCGCTGCGCCGATGAGTTCCTGTGGATCACCCCACCGGGCGGCCGGAGTCCGTTTGGTCAGCCACGCGGTAAATTCCTGGTTTTCGACTAAGGCCTTAGTCATCTCGGTATTAAAATAACCGGGGGCGATACCGTTAACTTGAATATTATAGCGGGCCAGTTCCACACACATACCGCGGGTCAGCATTTTTACTGCACCTTTCGATGCGGCATACGGTGTAATGGTGTCGCGGCCGAGTTCACTTTGCATTGAGCAGATATTAATTATTTTACCTTGGTTGCGTTTCACCATATTGCGAGCGACGGCTTGTGATACCAAAAATACCGCTTTTTGATTCACTGCCATAATGTCATCCCAGTCTTTTTCCGGGAATTCAGTAAAGGGATGTCGCCGCTGAATACCGGCGTTATTGATCAATATATCTATGGGGCCGATATCTGACTCTATCTGCTCAATAGCGTTATTGACGGCCTGACTTTGTGTCACATCAAAGGCGGCGGGATAGGCGGTGTAACCCCGATCTTGCAATTGTCGCACGGCTTTTTCCGCACGGGCGGCAGTAATATCATTAACGATGATTTCGGCCCCTGATTGCGCCAGACCGTTGGCCAGTAAAAAACCAATTCCTTGAGCGGAACCGGTAATCAAGGCTTTTTTATTCTTAAGTGAAAATAGATCGTTCATTATAATTTCCTAATTTTAAAAGACCAATTGTACTTTTGATGCCAACGATTTGTTTGCCGCGAAGATCAGCGCTTGCTCAAGTTCGTTCTGCGGATATTCACCTGACAGCAACGGCAGCGGGTCGACGGTACCGTTAGCAAGCCAGGTGACGGCGGTATTGAATTCTGTAGTAAAACGGAAACTTCCTAACAACGTAATCTCCTTGGCTATTAGCATCATCATGGGGAATTCAGGCATGACGCCACCCATGCCAACTTGCACCAACGTGCCCTTGGCTCGGGTTAATTCCAGGCAACGCGTGATGGATTGGGGATGACCTGATACTTCGAAAGAGATATCGAAATAGCCTTTTTGATCGGCGTAAGCGGAGAAGTCACCAGTGGCCGCATGCAGGGTTTGACTCGCACCCATTTTGGCCGCGATATCCAGGCAGCGTTCGCTTAAATCGGCGCAGATAATTTCCCGTGCCCCGGAGGCCTTGGCGGCTGCTACCAGCAAACTACCGATAGGACCAACCCCAGAGACAAACACGCTTTTGCCCTTGATGTCGCCAGCTTGGTTTACCGCATGAATTGCCACGGCTAAAGGTTCAGCAAAGGCCATAACATGCTCATCGAGGGCATTGTCAAACGGAATGCATTGTTCGGTATCCACTACTTTAAATTGCGTAAATCCGCCATCAACATGTGGAAAATACATAGCGCTGCCAAAAAACCGCATATTGATACACTGATTTTCCTCGCCGGAAAGACAGTACTTGCAATGCTTACAGGGTTTGCTGGGATTTATGGCTACGCTCTGGTTAATCATTAATCCTGGCGTATCACTTTTTACCACACGGCCAATAATTTCATGTCCCAAAATCATGGGTTGCCGAACTTTAAAATTGCCTACCGCGCCCTCTTGATAGTAATGGAGATCGGAACCGCAAATTCCCCCTCTTGATACTTTAACCAAGGTTCCTTTACCAGAATATTCCACTGATTGTGAAATGACAGCAACGGATTTTTTCCCGGTCACCACACAAGACTTGGTCTCTACGTTCATTTCATTTCCTCAACTGTGATTTCGTGAGATGCAGTTAAGCGGCTATGGATATGTAAAACTGTGATACATGTCACTTAAATTGATGTAACGAAATTGATGTAACGCATAACGTGACTGACTTAAAAAAATCAACAAAGGCTCTTATGAATAACAATTTTTATTTCACTACTTGTTAATTTCGGATATAGCTATAGAGCAACGTGTACTTACGCGTCGTCGTTTAATTAACATTTAATATAGAGGTTATTTATGACTAATCTTGTGCAAACGCATCTTTCACTTGGAAGTGTCAATTGTCCTTTGCATGTTACAAAAATAAACTACAGTGTTATAAAAAGTGTGCATAATCAATACTATATGAATAGTATCATGAAGAACGTTCCCAAAAGGATAATGCGAGAGATAAATTTAAACGTTCAACACATAAAAAACAAAGAACCAAGAATAAATGATGACCTTGTTTATTCTTGGTATGCTAAGAATCTTGATAAACAGAGTCAGTCTACACGGTCTGTAACTAGAAATAATCAACATATTTTGCTTAACATAAATAATGTAATTGAGCCAGATCCAGAATTATTATCAAATCTGAGAAATAAAGGCGTGGATGCCAATGTTCAAGATAAATATGGATTTACAGTTATTATGTTGCTCATTAAAAAAAATAAAAATGATGATTTTTTTAACCAGATTCTAGCTAAATATAAACCAAATGTTAATTTGAGAAATTATAATGGTGATACGGCATTACATTTTGCTGTGAGAATGAAAGATCATAATAAAGTTGCTATGTTAATAAAGTATGGTGCTGATGCCTGTCTCCCCAATAATAACTGTGAGACGCCGTTAATGCTGGCTGGGAGGATGAATAATGATATGTTGATAGAAAAAGTGAGTGTTCGTTCTACCATTAAGGATATTAAGATCCCTTTAGATCTTCCAATGTCAGGTCGTAGCCATGATTCGAATCCCGTGGTAGTGGCTAATGGTGCCAGAAATAATGCACAACGTCAGGAGAATACGCCTGTAGAGAATGGCTGAACAGCCAGTTATGTTCGCTAATTATTGATGTAATCAAGACGGTGTTGATTCCGGAGTTTACTGCATATTGCTACCCTGAGACATTCAGGAAAAAAAACCCGCACAAGGCGGGAATCAGGGTAGCACTTAGCAGATTTATATCTGCCTAAACCAGATAGTAGCAGGGCTTCTAAACGATTCCGGAGCTGCGTCACGAATGCTAATTTAGGAAACAAGGATTGACCTATTTTGGCACCAGGTCAGTCCTCGATATTCTTTAGTTAGCGATGATCTGTTTATTCGTTTCCACCTGGCAATAACTCTCCATTCGCCAAGCCTGGGGCAGCACATAGCATTCTCCCGCAACGGTTATTCGGCCTTTAGCCCGAATATCGGCGCTGGAGGCACCTATTTGCACCTCGAATTCCCCTGGTTCTACCACCCGGCGCCCCTGGCGATCGGTAAAATTAAGCATGTCGGTGGGAATATGAAACACCAGCGTGGCGCTTTCCCCCGGCTCCAGTTCGATGCGCTGGAAGGCTTTGAGTTCCTGGATCGGCCGCACCAACGAAGCCACGATATCGCGGATGTATAACTGGACCACCTCAACCCCCGACACCGGTCCGCTGTTGGTCACCACGATTCGCGCTACCACTTCGCCTTGTTCTATCGCCACCGGCGATCCGCAAAGCTGAAAATCGTGATAGGTAAAATGAGTCCAGCTCTGACCATAACCGAACGGATAGCGTGAACCAAAGGAAAAGGCAATGGGCGTGCCGCCGCTTTTCAACTTGTGGTTGTAATAGTAGGGGGATGCGCCGGCGCTTTTAGGCGCCGAAATCACCATTCGGCCTGACGGGGACTGCTTGCCACCAAGAATATCGGCAATGGCTGAACCGCCTTCCTGCCCGGGAGCAAAGGCCATCATGAAGCCAGCAATGTTGTCCTCCAGTCCATTAAGGTTATAGGGTCTTCCACCGGTCATCACCACAATGGTGGGGGTGCCGGTGGCGACCACCTGTTCCAGTAACTGTTGTTGTACCCCGGGCAACTGCAAGCTATCGGTATCCGAACCTTCGCCCACGGTACCGCTCTGGAACAGTCCGGAGAGATCGCCGACAAACACCAATGCCACCTCGCTCTGTCGTGCCAATTCCACTGCGGCAGGTATCAGACTCAGATTTTTCGATACCGGCGACACCTGCAGCGTGTTGCCACTGTCACCGGGAAATACCGGGGCCCCCGCCTGGCGTTTTTCCAATATGAAACAACCTTTGGCATAAGCGACATTGTCCTGGCCGAACAGGTCGCGCAACGCCTGCAGCGGCGTGATGACTTGCCCGGCCTGAGCATCAATATCGCTTATGATCAAATGCACCGGAAAACTATAGCCGCTCAATAAGGCCAGTGGATCATCGGCGGTAGGGCCGATCACCGCTAATTTTTGCCCTGCCGCCGGTGATAAGGGAAGTATGCCGCGGTTTTCCAATACGACAATGGACTGCAGCGCGACCTGACGTGCCAGCCGACGAGTCTCTTCCTGCTGCAATCGAATGCCGTTTTCCGCGACGTAGGGATGTTCGAACAGGCCGAGGCGAAATTTTTCCCGCAAAATGCGCGCTACGATAGTATCGATGGTTGTCATGGTGATCAGGCCACGGTCAACCGCTTGGGCAAGGTGTTCGGCGCAGTCGCCTTTCGGCAGCTCGATATCCAGACCAGCGTTAAACGCCAGCGCCGCTGATTCGGCGGCGTCTGTACTGACGTTATGATGCTGATGCAATAAACTGATCCCGCCATAATCCGCGACAATCAGACCGTCAAACCCCCATTGGCGGCGCAGCACCTCGGTTAGTAAATAGCTATCACTATGGGCGGGCTGATTATCGATATCATGATAAGCAGGCATCACCGAGCCGGCATGGGCCAGTTTGACCGCCATTTCAAACGGCAGCAAAAAGGTGTCATTCAGCTCATGGAAACCGAGATGGACCGGCGCGTGATTGCGCCCGCCTTCGCTGAATGAGTGGCCGACAAAATGTTTTAATGTCGCCAGCAGATCCCGCTTGGGCCCTTGTAATCCCCGCACATAGGCGCAGGCCATCAATCCCACCAGATAGGGATCCTCGCCGAAGGTTTCTTCGGTGCGTCCCCAACGGACATCTCGCGACACATCCAATACCGGGGCCAGTCCCTGGTGGCAGCCGATGCTTTTGGCTTCTTCTCTGATTGCCGCAGCGGCCAGCTCGATCAGGGCCGGATCCCAGGTTGAACCATAGTTAAGGGCCGAGGGAAACAGGGTGGCACCCTGGCAGAGCAGCCCGACCAGACACTCTTCATGAAACATCGCGGGGATACCCAGACGGGTATCCTCCACCAGCGTTTTCTGCAGTCGGTTTAATGCCCGGACCCCTTCCTCGGGGTCCACCGGTTGGGAACCCAGTGGGCGAGTAATTTGCCCAATGCCCAACTGTATTTGGGCCGCCAGCGCCTGCGACGCACTGGCTCCGCTAAACTCATCACTTAAATCGGTCCGTTCTTTATGGTGACCATCGCTAGCAAGGATTAGCCACAAGGCATGCATTTGGGCGAATTTCTCCTCATCGGTCATCCGCGCCAGTAAATCAGCGACACGAGCGTCAATCGACTTGGTGGTATCGTGATAGAGGTCTGTCATAAACGTCTCCTTTTATACATGAGCAATAGTTCCCGTTGGTTCCTCTGGGTGCTGCGGCTGTTGGTGTTTGATGGCCAATTTTGCCGCAATATCGCGAACATAGCGGCTATTGAGCTTGTAGGTGAATAACAGCAATCCCATCAGGATAAACAGTACCGAGGGGATCAGCGTGAAGAGTGCGCTGATGGTCGTCATGACCAATGACGACTGTTCGGCATGATTCGGCAGATAATCGACAAATCCCAGAACCCAACCCACCACGGCTCCGCCCATCGCCAGGCCGAATTTAATGGCGAAAAGAGCGGTGGAGAACACCAGCCCATCCAGGCGGCGTCCGGTTTTGTGTTCTTCATAATCCACCACATCGGAAAACATGGTCCATTGCAACGGCGTGGTCAGATTCTGCATAAAGCTAAAAACAATATTGATGGCGAATATTAACCATACGTCTTGGGGTGGAATAAAAAAAAGTATAGAGCCGCAAATAACAAAACAAAGAATCATCCATTGATAGGATTTAACCCGGTCAAATTTACCCAACAACATTTCCGAGAATAACGCACCAAACAGTGCCGCGATCATGCCGCTAATGATAAATGGAAATATTAAATCGGGTTTTAACATGACATATTTTACGTAATAAATGGTTGCCGAACCCCGGGTAACCACCGCCACCAACAGTAATATATTGAAGATAAATACAATTCGCCATTGTGGGTTATGCCAGAGAGATTTAAGGTCGCTGAGCATTGAGCCGGAACCTTCGCGTTTTGGTTGATAACGCTCCTTGGTCATGGCAAAACAACAGAAAAACAGGATGATGCCTAATAAACCCATCAGACTCATCGCGTAAAAATAGCCCTGCTTGGCGTCGCCTTTGCCCAACCAGTCAACTAGTGGTAAAGCGATGACCGTTACCACCAATCCGCCGATAAAAGATAAAGCAAACCGCCAGGACTGTATGGAGTGACGTTCGCGCGGGTCCTGACTCAAGGCTCCCGGCATAGCGCAATAAGGCACGTTAATTGCCGAATAGACTATACAAAGAATGCAATAAGTCACGCTGGCATAAATGATTTTCCCGGTTAGCGCCAGATCCGGCACGTAAAAGGTGATAAGGCAGCTGATGCCGAACGGCACGGCAAACCATAGCAGCCAGGGACGAAATTTGCCGTATCGGGTTTGGGTCCGATCGACAATGGCGCCGATACAGGGATCAATAAAGGCATCCACGGCGCGCACCACTAAAAACATGGTGCCCATTACCGCCGCCGGCAAGCCGAAAACATCCGTGTAGAAATAGGCCAGGAATAAGGTTGCGGTTTGCCAAACCAGTGCGCTTGCCATGTCGCCCAAGCCATAACCTATTTTATCTTTTATAGTGAGTACAGGATAAGTAAGCATAATGAACTTCCCTCATTTTTTTAAGGAAGCGAATGGCTAAAACGCCATTGCATTATTTGGTGCAATAACCGTCGTTACTTGTTATTGATGAGTAAGGAATAGGGTGATCTGCTTTCTGATATCTGAAGCAAGATAACGCTCCGGTATAAGGTCAGTATAAGAATCGATCAGTGATAAAAACAATTGAGGAAATTAACTTCATATTTACGGTTTTTTGCTTTTTATCTTATCTGTGATGGTGCGCATACTTCCGGTGGGCGCGGGTGAAACGTGCTTCACTTATTTTACCGACCCGTGGTGACCGACGCTTGACACTCGGAATCTATAGAGTGGATATGGATATAAACCCGAAAATAGACGGCTAAAATCTGCAGCCCGCAACGCTTTGGGTATGACGTAATTATGCAGTGAGCGTTTATCATATCCTTGAATAGGGTTCCGAAGGCGACCTGGAAGATGACGGTGAACGGCGAGTTAATATGCTGGTGGGTATCGGCAATACGAGCCATGAGACAATGCTCCTCGAGCAACCGCGCTACATCACGGTTATCAGGGGAGTATGAGGCAGTGGACTGTTTTGTCATGAATTGGGTTTTTGTTCCATTAATGAGGCGTAATGACTAATAATGACTCATTAATAGAACAGTTAGACGAAAAACGAGTACGGGTCAGCAGCTAGAATTCTTTATCAATGGTGTCTACAACGTGATGTGGCGGGCCGTAAAAACAGGCTCGATGACAGCTTCCGGGGCAATGGTGAGTATCGGCAAGCCGGTCATTGGATAGACTGGTCGTGTAGGATAGGGTCATCTTCTTCTTTGGCATACGCCGGCCTTCGGTGTGACGTTTTGGTGTTGGCCAATCAAACCTATGCCAGCCGCAGTATGGCTTCAGGTGCCCCTTCAAAAATAAATGGGTTGAGGAACATCCGCCGCCAAAACAACTTGCGATCCACTTCGCTCAATGCAACCTCATCGCAAATACTTGTCCAGCGAGCACGCACGGTTTCGATGTGATGCGTGATAATCTCAATGGCTTCGGTTTCGTTCAGCCGAAACTTCGGTGCTGCACTCAGGCAAACGGCAAGATTGCTCATTCGGTTCTCACCTATAATGAGCATCGCTTGTGTTGCCTCGTTACCTGTCCGGCTCTGCGGGCAGATGTCATAGGCCGGTGTCAGTTTCAGCACTTTTCCGTCCCAGAATGCAGCGTGGTTTCGGGCATGATCATCGGTGTTACCGCAGATGATATTGAAAACCAGGCGGCCAAACAACTCGTGCAGCGTTGCTTTCGGCTCGTCGAAACGCTGACGGATGATGTCCGCGAGTTCTTCATAGCTCGCATATCGTGCCATCATCTCATCAAGGCCAAAAAGGGTCAGTGCCGAGATCATCAGCCGGCGCTGCCAGCCACCGCTAGACTTCGATCGATCGAAACGCTCAATCAGGATAACATCCTTGCCCGCCGTATGGCAGAAGTGCACCGGCGCCACACACAAGCCGACATCAGCAGCTAGCCGCATGGCAATGTATTCAGCCTTCACAATATTGTAGGTATCGGTCGAAGAAGAGAACTTCGCGATAAATTTGCAGTCCTGGGTTTCGATGATCGCTTTTGGTCGAGCCCCACCCAGTGAACTTCCATGAAAAAGAGCCTGATCAAGATCGGGCGTCAGCGGCACGCCGTTCTCCACCATTGCGGCTGCTTTCATCAGTTCTTCAAGGGAGGCGGCCTGGGCAGTACGCGCGACATATTCTGTAGGTGATGTCTGAAAATCGAGACCACCAATTCTGTCTGAACCAGATTCGAGGAGGTACGTCAGTTCATCCAGCGCACTGCTATCCATGTCTTTGGCACCCATCAGCCGATTAAGTATGACCCGACGCCCCCATGCGTCAGGTGCCGCGTCGCGCAGTGCACTCGCCAGCTTCAGCCCCACTCCGGGCGCAATGGAGCCACGCATCAGTGGCAGTTCCGGCTCAGAAATCGGAACGGCATCGTTCCGCTCTAGGTAACTGCGACCGTAGTTGAAGATTAACCGCTCACCTTCTCGGCTCAGCAGGCCAGCAACAACGGGTTCCATTGCCCCAGGTAACCAGATCCACACATAGGCTTCGTTGACGACTTTTTTAGAAATCATCCTTCACCACCTGCTTCGAATGATGAATAGCGTGCGGCAAAAGGGAGAGCATTTTTTCCGCGTTTGCGATATGGATCGTCATTGTTGATTGATCTGTCGTAAAAAGAGGTACACCTACAATGGTAGCAAGCTCAAAAACGGCTCCAATCGTGCATCCCATATCGCCCTCCTCAGCACGATAGACCAGGCCGCGTGATACGCCTGCGCGCTCCGCCAATTCCTCGATTGTCAGTTCACGTTCGATCCGCTTGTTGTGAATCATCAACCCGAGCAACCGGGCCACATCACGGCTATAGCGGGAGTACGTGCGAGTGGAAGGTTTTGCCATTGCTATATTCCTGTTCCATTAATGAGATTTAAAATGCATTAATGACCTGTTTATAGAACATTATGGATATACCTTTCAAAAGATACAAGTACCTTGTTCTATTAATGAGTCATACTAGCTGATAATGACTCATTAATAGAACAGTTAGACGAAAAACGAGTACGGGTCAGCAGCCAGAATTCTTTATCAATGATGTCTACAACGTGATGTGGCGGGCCGTAAAAATAGGCTCGATGACAGCTTCCGGGGCAATGGTGAGTATCGGCAAACCGAGCCATGCGGCCATGAGGCGAAGTTCCTCGATTAACCGTTCCGGCGTACAGTGCGGCGCCCCGGGCTCGATGTGTGCTCGCTGAACGAGGAGTCGGCCGGCTTTGCGATCCGCCTTCAGGTCCACGCGGGCGACCAGCGCCCCATCCAACAGGAAGGGCAACACGTAATAACCGTGCTCGCGCAGGTGGGCGGGGGTGTAGATTTCGAGACGGTAGCGGAACCCGAATAATCTTTCGGTTCGCGAACGATGCCAAATCAGTGGATCGAAGGGTGACAATAGTGCTGAACCTTCGAGCTTGCGGCCAGCGCGCGCATCTTTATGTACATAGGCTTGTTGCTGCCAACCACGCACCCGCACGGGGATGAGGGCCCCCTCTTCGACCAATTGTTCAATTGGCCGTCGCGCATCTGCGGTGGGGAGGCGATAGTAATCGCGCAGGTCGTCTGCCGTCGCAATACCGAGTGAGCGCGCTGAGCGCTCGAGAAGCGCTCGTCGGGCATCAACGCCGCGGGGTGTCGGGAGTTGCAGGATAGCGCGAGGCAACACCCGCTCAGGCAGATCATATACTCGCTCAAAGCTGCTCCGACGGTGTGTTGCGGCGAGCCGTCCCGCCCAGAACAACCATTCCAGCGCATGTTTGGCGTTGCTCCACGCCCACATTCCCTTCATGGCTCGGCTGCCCGCCATATCGGAAGCGGCGAGCGGACCTTCCGCCTCAATGCGGGCGAGCAGGGCCTCGGCCTCGCCTCGCTTCTCCCCGGCAAAGGGTTCGAGTTGCCGCCATACGCCCTGGCCGCGCAGCGCACGATCCATGCGCCAGCGCAATAATGGTTGGCAGTCGATGGGCAGCAGCGAGGCTTCGTGCCCCCAATATTCAAACAAGCGTTTGGGTTTGGCTGCCACTAGCGTGTCGAGGAGCGCGGATTGGTAAGCGCCCAGGCGTGAGAACAGCGGCATATACTGAGCGCGAACGAGAATGTTCACGCTATCGATTTGCAGCAGCCCGAGTCGATCGACGCCCTTGCGCAGTTGCGCCACGCTGACGGCCTCGTGGCGATGCATCGCGTTGAAGCCTTGTGCCGTAAGCGCAATGCGCCGCGCTTCGGCAAGGGAAAGTTCTGCCTTCAGAACTGCTCTCCCATTGTGATGGAAATGGCCGTGGGCCATTCGGCAAGCGGGTCATTGGAGATATCGAATGTGTCGGTTAAGTTCATGATCTTCTCCAGGATGCGCTGCCGCCCTCAGTGTAGCGTTTCAGCGATGGGTAGACATTCCCCACCGAGTGCAGCGTT
Organism: Acerihabitans sp. TG2; assembly: GCF_035013185.1. Classification (NCBI taxonomy): domain Bacteria; kingdom Pseudomonadati; phylum Pseudomonadota; class Gammaproteobacteria; order Enterobacterales; family Pectobacteriaceae; genus Acerihabitans; species Acerihabitans sp. TG2. Next base: position 41,608 of record NZ_JAYGJO010000022.1, on the reverse strand, counting down.
TAGTAAAGTATGTTCCCTATAACATTAACCTGCATTACCCACAAAGGGAATATTCAATCAAAGCATAAGGAGTCGTCCCTATAACTTAGGGGCGTGTCCATTTTTGTTGTGAAGGAACACTTACGGAATAGTTAATAACGTTTATTTTTTGGCTATCAATATAGCAGTGGTAATATCAAGGGCAGTAGACAAAACGGAATTTTTAATACCATGCAGCATAAACCCACGTTTGCGTGGGTTTATAGTGTGTTCTTCTTTATAAATCTTTTTATTTCAAAACTGGTATGTATACCTTCAACTCTACCACAGTTCCCTGCAAGGTTGGTTTACATCATCAGCCAAAAAAAAGAAGCCTAAACGTAGAGTCGGACTCATTGTAGTAAACTCATGCCAGTGAAATTATCAATATAAACAATGCACTAGGTTACGTATATTGAGGATTTACTTAAAAGTCAGTCCTTAAGCGATTGTTTAGGCTAAGATACCCTTGTCTGTACATACGGCTGGTTATTCATCTTTCGGTTTATCATGAATAACAAAGCTATTAATCCACGGCATAGCTATTTGATGGTTTATCGTCCACAAAAGTAGCTCTAATTATTAAGGCTTGGCTTAATGAAAACAGCGCTATTACTGATTGATGTTCAACGTGATGTCTTGTGGGGAGTCGGTGCACCAGCTCGACAGCCCAAGATAGATCATTATTTTGCACAAACAGTGCAACGTCTCTGCCAAGTAAAGAACAGAGCTAATGAAGCCAGTATCCCCGTTATTGTTATTCAACATGCCGGGATCAAAGGGCATCGCCTTGCGCAGGGAAGTGAAGGCTGGCAAATCCATCAGGCACTTCAGGTCGGTGATAACGATCGCATTATCAGTAAAACCACCAGCGACTCCTTTTACCAAACGGAGCTTCTGTCGGTTTTAATGTCCATGGGCGTCACTCATCTGGTGGTTGGGGGCTTCATGTCGCAATATTGTGTGGATTTGTCTGTACGCCGGGCAGTGGCGCTGGGGTTTGATGTGACGCTGATTGAGGATGGTCATTCCACCTGCGACGAAAGCGGTCTGTCTTTTGAACAAATTATTGTGCACCACAACAATATACTGCCGGTGCTAAAATTGGACGGACATGGCGTAGCCTTACAGTCCGCTGATTCTGTAACGTTTTTTAAATGATGCAGGTCAACGACGAAAAATAATAGTTCGCTCAACGTGCGGTGTTAGCTAAGCACAATCATAGAAAGCTATCGCTATGGGTTATATTGTCGTTGTCGTATCAGCACTGCCGGGTTTGAGCTGCCGGGTTTGTTGATGCACCCTTTCGCAGAGAAAGTCTGCCACAACACGGACCCTGCGTGAATGCGCCAGATCCGCGTGAATGGCAAGCCAAATCGGCTGGTCGACGCCGAGATCTTCGCGTAAGCAGGTCAGGCCATGCGCTTGCGCCAAGTAATGTGGCAGCACTGCCATGCCCAAGCCGGCGCGAGTGGCCGCCACTTGCGCTGACAGCGTAGAGGTCGTTAGCCGATAGGGCCGCCCGTGTAAGGTGCGCTCTAGCCATTTTGCGGCCGGCAAATGCTGCTGATTTTCTGACCAGCCGATGAAAGCATCCGCTTCGAATGACGAGGCATCATCCTGAGATAACCGCCGCTGCAGATAGGACGACGAGGCGTACAGGCCAAACCCCAGCACGCCCAGACGGCGAATGCTCACGTTACCCGATTCAGGCTTGACCATGCGGATCGCCAGATCCGCATCGCGTCGGTGCAGGTTGACTGTGGTTACGCCGGTGACGATTTCCAACGTCAGATCAGGATGTGGGTCCAACAACTGCGGCAATGCTGGAATAATCAGGTAGTCGGCCAAGCCTTGTGCTGTTGCAAGCCGCACGTGGCCTGCCACTTGTTCAGTGCGGCCCATCGCCTCTGCGCCGAAGGAATGACCCGCCTGTTCGAGCATCTCGGCCTTGCTGACGAGCGCCATGCCATCATCGGTGAGCCGATGCCCGCCTTGGTCTCTGGTAAACAGAACAACGGCCAATGCCGCCTCCAACCGCTCCAGACGACGCGATGCGGTGGCCAGCCCCAGACCCAGCATCTTCGCCGCCGCACTGAGCGTGCCCGAGCGAGCAACTGCCAGGAACACGCGAGCATCATCCCAGTGCAATACAGCGGTTTTTTGTTTTCCGAAATCGGAAACCTGACCTTCACTTTTGTCCATATACCACTCCAATTTCAGAAAGCATACTAGCGCTTACACAATGAGACAGGAGATGGAAATATGCAACATCATACAGGTGGAAAAAACCTCACCGGTTCGGCCATGGAACTGGGCTGCATGGACATGGAGGCGTTCTATGGACCGTATGGCATTTTGGACGGTGTGAACGGAGTGAAGGCATGAGCGTAGCTTCTTCATCTGCAGGATTGCGTGGCTGGACTGCCGTCGCCTTATTGGGTGTAGGTGCGTTTTCGGTAGTGACCACCGAACTCGCCCCCATCGGTATGCTATCGGGTATTGCTGGCGATCTCGCCCAAACGCCTGGCCGCGCCGGGCTGGTGGTGACCGCCTATGCCTGGATCGGTGCAATAGCGGCATTGTTTGCCGTATTGACGCTCAGCGCGATGCCGCGCCGACCCTTATTGGTCGTGTTGTTATTGCTGCTTGCTTTGTCCAATGGCGTTGCCGCATTGAGTACCACGTTTAGCATCTTGCTGATGGCACGATTGGTCGGTGCACTGGCCCATGGCGCGTTCTGGGCCATGGTAGGGACGCTTGGCGCACAGCTTGTACCGGCGCGCCAAGTCGGGCTAGCCACGGCAATCATCTTTGGGGGCGTATCCGTGGCCAGCGTGCTGGGGGTACCGATGGTCAACGTGATCAGTAGCCATGGCAGTTGGAGAACCGCTTTCGCCTGTCTGGGCATTCTTTCGCTCGCCACCGGTATCGCGCTGGCCGGACTGCTACCCAGAATGGCCGGTACCGCGCCGTTGCAGCGTGCTCAGTTCCTGGTGGTCGTGCGCAACGCCGGACTGCGGCGACTTTACGTCATTGCGGCTGGGGCGATCATTGCGCATTTCGCGGCTTTCACTTATGTTGAGGTGCTGTTGTCCTCACGCTTACATGTTTCAACGGCGTGGGTTGCTGTGTGCCTGTTCGCCTTCGGTGCCGCTGGGTTGGTGGGTAATCTGCTATGCGGCGCATTGATCGACCGCCATCTCAAGGGCATGCTGGCAACGGCGCTGTTTGTCATGGCGTTATGCCTGCTGGTGATCGGCATGGGCTGCGCGGATGGCGTGACGATGGCGATTCTTCTGGTTCTGGGGTGGGGATTGGGTGTCGCGGTACTGTTTGTGGGTATCCAGGCCTGGGTGATTCGCCTCGCTGGTGACGCAGCGCTACCTGCATCGGCTATTTACGCCGCCATATTCAATGGTGCGGTGGGTACCGGTGCGCTGGTCGGTTCGGGCATGTTGGACCGATGGGGCGCGGGTACGTTGTGCCTGGCCTCGGCCGCCGTTATGCTGTTCAGCTTCACCCTTGTGTACCGGCTTCAGGCTACTCATGTTCCCTCTGATACTATGCTGGCGGGCAACACGAAGGGTATTACTGCCGACTATAAGCCAGCGGATTCAGGTCGTTAGGTGCGTCGCAGGGTATCTTTTCGTGTACTGAGATTCCCTGACCGGCGGGTCTGTTGTTTCTCGTGTCGGTTTGCTAAAAGATCAGCTAACCGTACCACTTTTTATGATGTTAGTGGTCTTTTCTGGACTCACTAACATCCATACGGCAATACCGACAATGAATGAACCGATGATAAAACCTTCCGTAATGGTTTCGCCTAATGCAAGATAACCCCACAATATTGCGAAAGGTGGAATCAGAAATGTCACCGTTAAAGAACGAAGGGGGCCAATGTCAGCTATCAGTCTGAAATAGAGAATATAAGCCAGTGCGGTGCAGATTAAGCCGACCGCAAGCACACTTGCCCACACGTATCCCTGAAACCAGTTGATCACTGGCCCCGTGCCAACTGACCAGCAAAAGAACGGCAGCAGAAATAGAGTAGCGCCCATCTGGCTGCCAAAGGCGACTATTTTAGGATCAAGTCCGCCTTTGTTTGATATCCAGCGACGAGTCAAAAACCCAGCCATGCCGTAACATCCTGTCGCAACCAAACACGCAATAACGCCTGCAAGCACACTACCGGTGGCGTTGACTTCCCCAACAGTGGTAATCACTATTATCCCTGCCAGCCCCAGCAATACCCCGAGCGATTTTTTTACCGTCAACTTCTCACCAAAAAAAGCGAATCCGATTATCACTCCCATCAATGGTGTTGTGGCATTGAGTATTGCTGAATACCCCGCCGGTAACCATCTGGCTGCCAAGCAGTACATAAAGAACGGCACTCCTGAATTAATAACCCCAAGTATTAATGAATGCTTGAATTTACCATCAAACCGAAATGAGGATTTAAGTAATAAAAGAATGACAGTTAGACCGGCTAAACCAAAAAAAACTCTTAAGAATGCCGTGTTCACTGCACCAAATGCCGGTGCAGCAACCCGCATAAAGAGAAAACTGGCTCCCCATATTGCGGCTAAAAAAAGTAATCGAATATAATCTGACGGTCTCATGCTTCACCTTCATTAAATGTGTTGTTTTGCCTATTATTCAGGGTGATCCGACATGAAAAACAGCCTTGTTTAGCATTGTGAGCAAGGATGTATTTTATCTGAGTATTTTCAAAAAATATTAATATATTTTCTTCAATTTTCTCATTGGACGCAATTGCGGCATCAATCATCATGTCATTATTATCGAATGCACGTAATGATATTGTTCTTGAAATCATAACCTCGGGTATGCAATCGGTTAAAATAGCCGCTTCTTTTTTCCCTTCCCAGATAAATATTGCATGTGACCCTCGATATGGCGTCGGACTATCCAAAAAAGTGTGATTGAGCAATATGGCATATTCTCCAACGGGAATATCTCTCAATGAAATTCGGTCAGGATAGGCTTGGGGTTTATCAACGTTAATTCTGATAGCACCATGCTCTTGCAGTTTACAGTCTGATAAACCGTAGAGATGTTCAAAAACACTGCCGTCCAACCCCTTAATGATATAAGACATCTGTTTATTCCAATCCGGGATGATGTAGTTAGTGCGTTTATTAATATCATGTGCTTAACGTAAGCGGTAAGGCCTATTCTTGCTTTTTCATTCTGAATGTCATTGATTTTTAGGTTTGATACATCTGATAGTTTAAATAAATACTTTATTTATCATATAATTGTATCGTGATGCAACAAATCGGAGCGTGTTGAAGATCAGGTGGTCGCCTCCTGGAGGGGCGCCAATACATTCTTGTGGTATGCCTTTGTTCCAGAAGATAAGGTGTATGCGGTTCCGGCTTGCCGGGACTGGGAGCCCAGGCCATATAACCGACACTGGCCCTGGTTGGCGACGCCGGCATACGGATACAGCGGCGAAGGGTCTGGGGGAACAGGAAAGTCGACGGGCAATGCCACCTAGAGACTAAATAGATGATCCTAATACCGCTACACTTTTGCTTGGCCATGCTTCCCTCCGGGAAATGGGCTGACCGTTTTCATAAAGTGGCGCACTGTGTTCAGCAATTGCCACATTGAACGGCAACGGTGATTTCTCGTTATCGACGATCAGTGTGATGGTTTTTGCCCGTCGATACGTGCTCTTAAGATGTTTCAGCAGGCTGATAAATAACGCCGAGTTTTTACTGCTGCCGCCGACATAACTGACTTTGCCCGTCCCACTGTGCAATGCACCGGCCAGATACTATTTTTCGTTCTGTCCGGGCGTGACGATGCGTTTTTGCTGACCGAGTAGCTGCCAGTCGGCACCGATTTATGGGTTGAGGTGGATATCATAGTATCCAATTCTATAGAAAAAGGCTCAATATGAACATTATAGTGTCCCTATCTGGCCGTATACAAGATTCGAGAGCGAAGGTTACTCCGGCTTAACAGGTCTACAGATTGTTACTTATTAAGTAACAATCTGTAGACCTTTGTCTTGCAGAAGTCCAGCATCAGGTCTACACTAAGTTACTTATTTGGTAACTTAGTGTAGACCTATGGCTAAATCTGATGAGCTATTAAACGCATTAGCGAAAGCGGTGAACGTTGGCGGTGGCATTCACAGTGCAACAGAGCTTGCTTTTATGCTGGGTGTGCCTTGTGACTCAGCCTTTAGAAAGTTCCTAGTAGATTGTGTTAATAAGGGGCTACTAAGACGAGTGGTGAAAGGCTTCTATGAAAGTGTTATTACACCACCTGAGCCTGAGACTGCCATTTATAAAATCATCAAAAAGTTGCGCAGTGGCGTATTGAACTACATCAGCTTAGAAAGTCAGCTCAGTCATACCGGCGATATTTCACAAGTCGTGATGGGAAGAGTTACGGTAGTCACTAAAGGTCGAAGCGGTTGTTTTGATACGCCTTATGGCGTGATCGAATTTACCCACACGAAAAAACCAGTCGAGCAAATTGCACCTAATTTGTACTATGACCCCGACATCAAAATGTATCGCGCGCATAAAGAACAAGCGATTGCAGACCTAAAGCACTGCCAGCGTAATCTACATATGTTGGAGAGCTAAGTATGAGGAAGAGTGTGGGAGAGAAAGTATGCTGAAGCAACAAATTCGCCAAATCGTCCAGTCAAACCCTGACTATGCGGCAGTGACACCCGCCATAGAAAAAGAGATCTTGCATCATGATATTATGGATGTGCTGATCAAACAAGGTGTCATGCAGCGATTAACCTTTATTGGTGGTACCTCATTACGGATGTGTTACAACAGCAGCAGGCTATCGGAAGATCTTGATTTCAATGGCGGTCATGATTTCAAACCCTCGGAGTTTGAGGGGCTGGAGTCCGAAATCCAAACCTATATTCAGAACAAGTATGAAACCGAAGTTTGGGTAAACAAACCCTCTGGCGAGCAGCAAGGGGATACCGTTTCTTGGAAAATTAGTATTGTAAAAGAGGCTAATCGTCCTGACTTACCACGGCAAAAAATGCATATTGACGTCTGTGCTATTCCGTCATTCGATATCGAAAAGCGCCCGTTAATCAATCATTACGATATTGTTGTACCGACTGAAGGGATTTTGGTTCCTGTACAATCGTTACAAGAAACACTGGCCGATAAGCTGATCGCGTTAGCGTATCGCGCAAGACGTATCAAGCCTCGCGATATCTGGGATATTGTTTGGATTAAGCAGCGCGGTATTGATTTATCCAAGACACTGGTTGAAAAGAAACTCACCGCCAGACAGAAGCAAACAGAAGACTTTCGACAGGCACTGTCTGTTCAGTTAGCCAAGCTAATGTCGGAAGATGAAGTACGTAATGACTTCAATATGGAAATGAGCCGCTTTATCCCTAAGCAAATTAAAGAGAGAACCCTCGATAATCCTGAATATTGGGCGTATGTTCAGGGCGAGGTAAATGCCATCGCGTCTGAGTTACTGAATGACGGAACACCAAAAAATCCATTTGATATGGGTTAGTCCTATACCTTTGAGCTTCATAAATTAGGCAGGTTTAACGTAAGCGCCCTTAAGTCGACATCTTTTTTTCAGTGATTAACTGCGCCACACTGCCGCTGTCTACCATAAATGCAGGGCGCAATCATGACATCTCAGCAACGTGCCGACTATTTGTAAAACAGCAGCCGTTACCTGCAAATGAATGAATCCCGCATCCAGGTACTGAAAGAAGAAGGCAAAACCGCCCAATCGGACAAATGGATGTGGGTGATACGCGGTGGCCCACCCGATAAACCCTCAGTGCTGTTTGAGTATGATCCGAGCCGCGCCGGTAGCGTTCCCGTGCGCCTGTTGGCGGGATTCACGGGTATTTTGCAAACCGATGGCTATGCCGGTTATGACGCGGTGTGCCGTGAAAACAAGCTGGTGCGTATCGGCTGCTGGGATCATGCCCGGCGCAAATATATTGAAGCGGGCAAAGCGGTCCCCAAGGGCGCAAAATCTGCCAAAGGCAAACCCACTAAAGCGGATGTGGCGCTGGGCTACATCGGTAAACTGTATGGCATTGAACGGAGCCTGCAGGGGCGCAGTGAAACGGATAAATACCTGACCTGTCAGCAATATAGCCTGCCGTTGCTCAAGGCATTTAAAATATGGCTGGAGCAGAATGTCGGCAAGATAATGAAGGGATCGCTGACCCGTCAGGCCATGGACTACACGCTCAACCACTGGACCTCATTAATAGGTTATTGCGATCATGGGCAGGTGAACATCAGCAATGCATTGGCGGAAAATGCCATCCGATGCTGGTATGCATCAAATTGAGGTGGGCGTGAATATTGTTGGTGGCGATATCTCCTACGATGCTGGGGTTAACGCCGACAAACTGATCATCGCTCTACCACCATGGAATAGGTCAATTCTTGATGAAATCAATCATCTGCTCCATGCGTAGCCAGTTATTCTTCTTCAGGTTCATCGTATATAACAGAGCCATTAATCCAAGGTATAACTATTTCATGGTTTATCGTTCGTAGAAAATAGTTCCAATCAGTGCGATTATGCGCATCAGGTCCAATGATAGTTAATAAAAGATATTCGTTATGTAATTCATCAAAAGCATAAATCAGCCAATAATCATTGTTGGGCTCATTGATTTTCGTAGTTCAATTATATTGAATGGCTGTCGCTCGCCATTTTGCTTGTATTTTTTCATGGGTCGCTAAATGTATATGATAAAAATCATCCAAATCAAGCTCAGCATCGCGGCCAAATATATCAGGCAATTCACCGCAAAGCTTATAAAAATAAACGTAGAAGGAATACCAATTCTCGGATCGTTTAAAAAGGTCGGATACTTTGACTACTAACAATCAGCCTCACTTAGTAACGGGCAATTTACCGTTCTCGACATAAAACCTATATGCTTCGTCACCCCCACGTGCTGCTACTTGCACGTCAAGATATGACAATTCTTTCTTAGGTTTTTTTGGCTTGGCCAAAATTCCGCTCTGGCGAACACCTTTGGTTGACATCATAGCCTCCAATTCAAATATTCCTCTCTCGATAATTATACGTCATGGTTACATTGTAAGCAATTCTGCCAGTTGAGGGCACTTTTACAAAGGCGAGTTGCCGTCATAAAAGCAATCATACATTGCCCCTATTGGAAAAAAAAGCCAGTAAGCTACTGGCTTTTAGGGACATTTATTTGAAAATAAGGTTATGTGGTAGATTACTCGATATTCTGAATTTGTTCCCGCATCTGCTCAATCAGCACCTTAAGCTCAATGGCTGACGTAGTGACGCTGGCGTTGATGGATTTTGACCCCAGGGTATTCGATTCGCGGTTGAATTCCTGCATCATAAAATCCAGGCGGCGGCCAACGGCCTCATTCTTATTAAGAATGTTGTAGGTCTCTTTGACATGGGCGTCCAGGCGATCCAATTCCTCGGCGACGTCCACCCGTTGGGCCAGCAGCACCAGTTCCTGTTCCAGGCGGTTGTTTTCCAACTGGACTTGCGCGTCTTCCATTTTGGCCACCAGACGCTCGCGTTGCCATGACAGAATTTCAGGCATTTGCTGGCGCACTTTGGTGACTTCAACGCTGACCCCGGCCAGGCGTTGTTCTATCATCACCTTCATGGCCGCGCCTTCGGTTTCTCGCGCCAGGATAAAATCATCCATGGTGGCATCAAGGGCAGCCAGCAGATCGGCGCTAATGGCGTCCAGATCCTGTTCTTGCGCGGCCATCACACCCGGCCAGCGCAGGATTTCCATCGGATCAATCTCACCCTCGTCGCTTTGCATCTTGACCCACTGGGCGGCCTCGACCAGTTGCTTGGCCAGGGCTTCATTTAAGATCAACGCGCTTTGGGCATGGGGATTTGCATCGAAGCGTAAATTACACTCAATTTTACCGCGGGTCAGCCGGTTGCGGGTGCGTTCCCTGATGGCCGGTTCCAAGCCGCGGAACTGCTCTGGTAAACGGATATACGTTTCCAGATAGCGTTGATTAACGGAGCGTAGCTCCCAGGCGGCGTTGCCCCAGTCGCCTTTAACTTCACGCCGCGCGAATGCGGTCATACTGCGGATCATATACGTGCCCGTCTTTAGGAAAGTTTAGGGGATTATACCGATGCAAGGCCTGGCATGATAGGCATCTGGTTCATAAGACCGTATAATGCGCAGCCAACACACCCAATACCAGCCCGGAGAGACCCAATGCGTCCAGCAGGCAGAGCGATACAGCAAGTGCGTCCCGTTACCATTACCCGCCATTTTACCAAGCATGCTGAAGGTTCGGTGCTGATCGAATTTGGCGATACCCGTGTGCTGTGCACCGCCACGGTGGAAGAGGGGGTACCGCGTTTTCTCAAAGGACAAGGGCAGGGTTGGATCACTGCGGAATACGGTATGCTGCCGCGAGCCACCCATACCCGTAACGCGCGTGAGGCGTCACGCGGTAAGCAGGGCGGCCGCACCTTGGAAATTCAGCGCTTGATTGCCCGTTCGCTGCGCGCGGCGGTGGATTTAAAGAAGCTGGGTGAATACACCATCACCCTGGATTGTGATGTGCTGCAGGCCGATGGCGGTACCCGCACCGCGTCTATTACCGGTGCCTGCGTGGCGCTGGCCGATGCCCTGGCGGTGATGCGCCAGAAAGGCCAGCTTAAGACCGACCCGTTCAAAGGTTTTGTGGCGGCCATTTCGGTGGGTATTGTGGAGGGTGAAGCGCGCTGTGATCTGGAGTATGTGGAAGACTCAGTGGCGGAAACCGACATGAACGTGGTGATGATGGAAGATGGCCGCATGATTGAAGTGCAGGGCACTGCCGAAGGCGAGCCGTTCAGCCAGGAAGAGTTAATCACCCTGCTTGAGTTGGCGCGTGGTGGTATCGATAGTCTGGTCCTGGCCCAAAAGGCCGCATTGGCTGAATAATTTTATGTCGGCGCCACGGGCGCCCGATCGCGGGGAGAGCAGTTGGTGAAAGCGTATCAGCGTGAGTTTATCGAATTCGCCTTAAACAAACAGGTGTTGAAATTTGGTGAGTTTACCCTTAAATCAGGGCGCATCAGCCCGTACTTTTTTAACGCCGGGTTGTTTAACACCGGTCGCGATTTGGCGTTGCTCGGGCATTTTTACGCCTCGGCGCTGATGGACTCCGGCATTGATTTTGATGTGGTGTTCGGTCCGGCCTATAAGGGCATACCCATTGCTACCACTACCGTAGTGGCGCTGGCTGAACATCATGAACGCGATGTTCCTTATTGTTTTAACCGTAAGGAAACCAAGGATCACGGTGAGGGCGGCAACCTGGTCGGCAGTCCATTACAAGGCAAGGTGATGCTGGTGGATGATGTGATTACCGCCGGTACCGCTATTCGTGAATCCATGGCAATTATCGCCGCCCATCAGGCAACCTTGGCGGGCGTGCTGATTTCACTCGACCGGCAGGAAAAAGGCCGGGATGATATTTCGGCTATTCAGGAAGTGGAACGCGATTTCCAATGCCGGGTTATCGCCATTGTGACGCTGGCGGACCTGATTGACTATTTGGAAGAAAAGAGCGAGATGGCCGATCATCTGGCAGCGGTGCGAGCCTATCAGCGCCAGTACGGTGTCTGATGTTGAGTGACATCTGAGCGCTGTGCCGGACACTATGGGTTGCGTCCGGCAATGCTCTTTTCGATAAAACGCGCGGCGGGTAATCATTATCACCGCCGCCGATCCGGCGTTAACGCAACTGAGCGACCAGCAGTGGCCAGCGCACCTCAAATTCATGGGTGGGTGAATAGCGGAATTCAGTACGCACAAACCGTGACAGCATGCCCTCGCAAAACGCCAGCAGTTGACTGGCCAGCAGCGCCTCGTCTATTTCAAATCCTTCGCCTTCACGTAATTTCCGCTCGCGCAGCACCTGGCGTAGCTGCACTTCTATACGCTCATAGAGCTGGTTAATCCGTCCTTGCAACCGATCTTGTTCAAACATCAGCGCATGTCCGGTCATGATACGTGTCAGGCCAGGGTTGCGTTCGGCAAAACCCAATATCAGCTGTAAAATCAGGCGTAGACGGGCAATGGTTTCTTTTTCATCTTGTAATATTAAATTGATACGGGAGATCAAACTGTCTTCAATAAATTCGATCAGGCTGTCGAACATTTTGGTTTTACTGGGGAAGTGCCGGTACAGCGCCGCTTCGGAAACCCCAACGGTGGCCGCCAGTTTAGCCGTAGTGATACGTTGACTACCGTCGCCGGATTCAAGCATCTGCGCTAATGCCTGCAAAATTTCCTCGCGGCGGTTACGTTTCACGCTCTTTTTTTCTGTCATACCGAATAGATCCCTGGGTAAACGCCATCAATAAAGAATAAACATCAGGCATCGGCTGTAACAGACCAGGCTGTTACAGCATTTATAAAATGAATTGTCGATGCCAGGGGAAAGACCGGCCTTAATGCCTATTGCCGTCCAGAATGGCCGAAACCACCCTCGCCGCGTTCGCTTAGGTCAAAATCGTCGACGACATTGAATTCAACCTGGACGACCGGAACAAAGACCATTTGCGCGAGACGTTCGCCTGGTTCAATAGTAAAAACATGCTGTCCACGGTTCCATACGGACACCATCAGCGGCCCCTGGTAATCCGAATCAATAAGACCCACTAGGTTGCCCAGCACGATGCCATGCTTATGGCCTAGGCCGGAGCGGGGCAATACCATTGCCGCAAGACTGGGATCGGCAATATGCACCGCCAGACCCGTGGGAATCAAGGTCGTTTCACCGGGTGCCACCACCAGGGCATTATCAATACAGGCGCGCAAATCCAGGCCGGCTGAGCCACCGGTGGCATAGGTCGGCAGCGGGAACAGATCGCCGATTCGTTTATCCAGAATTTTAAGGTCGATTTTTTTCATCATAACGGCTGACAATCTCGTCAAGTAGTTGTTGACCAAGCAGCGCCTTGCCGCTCAGCGGTAGCCGGGTATCCCCGTCTTGCCAAAATAGATGTAATGCATTGGAATCACTGTTAAAACCGCGATCGGCCAGGGATACGTCGTTGGCGCAGATCATATCCATATTTTTAGCGATGCGCTTTTGTCGGGCATATTCTTCCATATTATGGGTTTCGGCCGCAAATCCAACGACAAAGGGGCGATGGCTGTTCATCCCACCAACGTCGGCGACAATATCGGGGTTCTTAACCATCTTTAAGGCAATTTCCCGGCCCTGGGTTTTTATCTTTTCCGGCGCGGGTTCGGCGGCGCGATAGTCCGCCACGGCGGCACAGCCGATAAAAATATGCTGGTGCGTAATATCTTCCATCACGGCCGCCCACATCTCCTGGGCGCTGGTGACATCGACGCGCCAGACATTAGGTGGGGTCGGTAAATCAACCGGCCCGGCGACCAGCGTGACATGGGCGCCTTTGTCCGCCGCGGCTTTAGCGATGGCAAAACCCATCTTACCGGAGCTGTGATTGCTAATATAACGAACCGGATCAAGTGATTCGCGTGTCGGACCGGCGGTGATCAAGATATTGAGGTGCTGCAGGGAATGATCAATAACAAAATGGCGCCGCGTCCGCTCGACCAATTCAAGGGGATCAAGCATGCGGCCCGGGCCGATATCGCCGCAGGCCTGGCTGCCGTTGTCCGGTCCCCACAGAAGTAAGCCCCGTGCTTCGAGGGTACGCAGGTTGGCCTGGGTGGCCGCAGACCGGTACATTTGCTGATTCATGGCCGGCGCGGCGGCGATCTGGGCGGCGGTGGCCAGGCATACCGTACTTAACAGGTCATTTGCCATGCCAGCGGCGATACGCGCCAGCAGGTCGGCACTGGCTGGCGCCAATACAACCAAATCCGCCCATTTGCCTAGCTCAATATGGCCCATCGCCGCTTCGGCTGCCGGATCCAGCAAGTCATCCGCGACGGGATAACCCGAGACTGCCTGTAACGTCAGTGGGGTAATAAACGCTTTGGCCGCAGGTGTCATGACGACTCTGACTTCCGCGCCCTGATCACGCAAACGACGTACCAGTTCAGGGCTTTTATAGGCGGCGATACCACCACTGACGCCAAGTACAATATGTTTGCCGGAAAGTTCCGTCATCTCGATTGTCCGCTTGTAAGCTTAAGTAAAAAACATTTTATCATAACCCTTCTGGTTAACCGTCAACTCTCTTGGTGGGTAGCATCCGCTGTTAATTTGCAGCCGTCGCCGCAACCCTTATCTTCGCAGGTCGAACCGGCCGGTCCGTGGTGGCAATATAGCCGGCTAAAGGGGGGCGGTCATATGAAACAACCAAAAGGATGGCACAATATTAAACTGGCGCCACGTGAGAAATTACTGATGTTTGGTGCGAACGCGCTGACCAACAGTGAGCTCCTGGCGCTGTTCTTAAGGACTGGGGCACGGGGGATTCACGTTATGCAGTATGCCGAAAGCCTTATGGATAGGTTCGGTTCACTGCATCAAGTCATTTGCGCAGATCGCCAAGCCTTATGCTCGGTTAAAGGGATGGGAGTGTCGAAATATACTCAACTACAGGCCATTGGCGAGATGGCGCAACGCTTTTATTCGTCACATATGATGCGCGAAGACGCACTGACCAGTCCCGAGATCACCCATGGTTATCTTCGCCTATTGTTGGCCAACCGGGAGCGTGAAGTGTTTATGGTGTTGTTTCTCGATAACCAGCATCGGTTGATTAAACATCAGGAGATGTTTCAAGGTACGGTGAACAGCGTTGAGGTGCATCCGCGTGAAATACTGCGTGAAGCGCTTAAAATCAATGCAGCGGCGATTATTTTAGCGCACAATCACCCGTCGGGTAGCGCCGTGCCTAGTCGTGCCGATCGGGAAGTGACCGATTTGGTCGTAAAGGCGTGCATGTTCCTGGATATTCGGGTACTCGACCATATGGTTATCGGTGCGGGAGAATACGTCTCTTTTGCCGAAAAGGGGTGGTTGTAAGTCTTTTTTTCCGCGACTCACGGGGATCTCGCGATCCACTGGGATCTTTAGTTGCACGGGACTTGAGCACTTGCGCTTCAAAGCGTATACTATGCCACCTTTGAGAATCCTGGGTGTGGCGTTGAGAGCTTATCTCAGCAGATTTAAATCTGTTGAGAGTCTCTCCTCAGTGAATGTGCTGAGATGGGCTCTAAAGCCTGACGAGGCGGCTAACACCTTTTACGAAGCTCGAGCTGATTAGATTTTTGGAGAATAGACATGTCCCGAGTCTGCCAAGTTACTGGCAAGCGCCCGGTGAGCGGCAACAACCGCTCCCACGCAATGAATGCGACCAAACGCCGTTTTCTGCCCAACCTGCACTCTCACCGTTTTTGGGTTGAGAGCGAAAAACGCTTTGTAACGCTGCGTGTATCTGCTAAAGGTATGCGTGTGATTGACAAGAAGGGTATCGAAACGGTCTTGACCGATTTGCGTGCCCGCGGTGAAAAGTATTAAGGAACTGAATCATGGCTAAGGGTGTTCGCGAGAAGATCAAGCTGGTTTCTTCTGCTGGTACTGGTCACTACTATACCACTACGAAGAATAAACGTACCAAACCGGAAAAGTTGGAATTGAAAAAATTCGATCCGGTTGTACGCCAGCACGTACTTTACAAAGAAGCTAAAATCAAATAATTTTAGTGGATTGCAAAAAAACCCGGCTTCGGCCGGGTTTTTTATTCGTTTTTTTTTACCAGCGGGTGAAAATATGCCAGAACTCCCTGAGGTAGAAACCAGTCGCCGGGGTATTGAACCCTGGGTTGCTGGTCATCGAATAACACAGGTTATCGTGCGTAACGCGCGTCTGCGCTGGCCGGTATCCGATGAGATTATCGCCTTACGCAACCAAGACGTTTTGAGTGTGCAGCGACGGGCTAAATATTTGCTGCTTGAGCTGAGCAAAGGTTGGATCATTATTCATTTGGGAATGTCGGGCAGCCTGCGGGTGTTGCCGTTGCCGTTGCCGCCGCAAAAGCACGACCATGTTGATCTGCTGATGAGCAATGGTTGTACCATTCGTTATACTGATCCACGGCGGTTTGGCGCCTGGTTGTGGTGCGACGACCTGAAAACCAGCAACGTGCTGGCGCATTTGGGGCCCGAGCCGTTGAGCGAGGTGTTCAGTGGTCCGTGGTTGTTTGAGCGGTCGCGCAATAAACGTACGCTCATTAAACCCTGGCTGATGGATAACAAGCTGGTGGTTGGGGTCGGTAATATTTACGCGAGTGAATCACTTTTCGTGGCGGGAATATTGCCTGGGCGTCCAGCCGGTTCTTTGACCGAGGCTGAAGCCGATGTATTGGTGCAAACCATCAAAGCGGTATTATTGCGCTCAATAGCGCAAGGTGGCACCACGCTGCGTGATTTTATGCAGTCTGACGGTAAACCTGGCTATTTTGTGCAAGAGCTGCAGGTATATGGCCGTGTGGGTCAGGCTTGCCGGGTCTGTGGAATGCCAATTCAACAGGCCAAACATGGCCAGCGCAGCACCTTTTTTTGCCTTAACTGCCAGCATTGAGTCAGGGATGAAGCCGTAGCCTGACCTGTTTGGCAATCGGATCCGGTAGAAAGTGATCGACATTGCCCCCATGCAACGCCACCTCTTTGACCAGTGTCGAGGAGATATAGGACCATTCTTGCGCGGGCATCAGGAACACGCTCTCCAGCTCCGGCATCAAATGCTGATTCATCTTGGCCAACTGCATTTCATATTCGAAATCCGAGACCGCTCTAAGCCCCCGCACTAGAATAGTGGCCTGCTGCTGGCGGGCAAAATGTGCCATGAGGTCGCTAAAACCGATAACCTCGACATTGGCCAGGTGTCCGGTGGCCTGCTGGGCCAGCGCTACACGTTCGTCCAAACTGAACAAGGTCTTTTTACTGGGACTGTAGGCGATGGCCAGAATCACCCAATCGAACATCTTTGCTGCCCGGGTAATCAGATCCAGGTGCCCGTTGGTCAGTGGGTCAAAGGTGCCAGGGTAAATCGCTTTAGTTGTCATTGGGCATCTCTTTTATTGGCTCGATGGAGCGACCACAGGGCGGCATACTTGTTAAATGTATATTGTGCGTTCACGATCGCCAGCAACAAGCCTTGCTTGCCATCAAGAAAGCCGGCGCGTAACAGCCAAGTCTTAACAAAGGCACCCAGAGTATGGCTGAGAATAGAGAAAAAACCACAGGCTTTACCTTGCCGATGCCGCTCCACCGC
Source organism: Acerihabitans sp. TG2 (assembly GCF_035013185.1). Classification (NCBI taxonomy): domain Bacteria; kingdom Pseudomonadati; phylum Pseudomonadota; class Gammaproteobacteria; order Enterobacterales; family Pectobacteriaceae; genus Acerihabitans; species Acerihabitans sp. TG2. The sequence continues at coordinate 24,335 of NZ_JAYGJO010000022.1, read as the reverse complement.
CCAGGCATCGGCATAGTGCAATTGTTTGCGCTGAAACGTCATCAAATCGCGGCAGGTGAGATGTTGCAGGCAGCCGTTTAGTTTGACCACGTTGGCCTGACGGACATCCAGCGACTCATGGACGGCATTATCGTTATACTGGTAATCCAGGCGAGCATAAAGACGGATTACCCGATCCGGGTACCACCCGCTGTGGCGCATAAAACGCCCCAGAAAAAGGTTTGATCGTGCACAGCTGTAAACGGTGGCGGCTTGTGGTTGCTGCAATACGGCCTCGATGGATGCACGCAGTGCGGGTGTGACGCGCTCGTCGGCATCCAGCATCAAGATAACTTCACCGGTGGCGTACTTCTGAGCGCGCTGGCGCTGTTTGCCGAAGCCAGGCCAATCGCTGGTTTCATATACCTTGGCACCCGCCTGCTGGGCAATTTGACGGGTATCATCCGTACTGGCGGCGTCGACAATCACAATTTCATCGGCCCATTGAACCGACGCGAGGCAGTCGGGCAACAGTTCGGCCTCGTTACGTGTGATCATGACGACAGAAAGGCGCTTTCTGGTCTGCATTTACTGGCTCCGCTGCGGCAGATAAGGTTCCAGCAACTGTAGTAGCCGCTGCAGCGCGCCCTGATTTTGATGCAGGACCTCCACTGCGTGGCGGCCATAATACAAACGGTAGTCCTCGTCGGTCAACAAGGTGGAAACCTCCTTGACCAATGATGCAACGTCGGTCACGGTGATAAGGCCACCGGCCTCGGCCAGCTTACTGCATATATCCTTGAAATTAATGATGTGGGGCCCCATTAACACTGGAATGGCGTGGGCCGCGGCTTCCAGCGGATTATGACCGCCGCGATCAACCAGGCTGCCGCCGACAAACGCCACATCGGCGATGCCATACAACAGCATCAGCTCACCCATGGTATCGCCAATCACCACTTGGGTATCATGGCTGGGAATGGTGCCGGAACTGCGCATAATCGAGGTTAAACCGGCTTTTTGCGTCATCTCCCGGGCCAGAGGGAAGCGCTCCGGATGACGTGGCACTAAGATCAACAGTAAATCGGGAAAACGAGTCAACAGTTGGCGGTGGGCCTGCAGCAACAGCGTTTCTTCACCATCATGGGTGCTGGCGGCAATCCACACCTGGCGGCGTGATGCCCATTGTCGCCGCAGCGTGAGTGCGCGCGCAGCCAGCTCCGGCGTGACGGATATATCAAACTTCAGGCTACCGGTCACGGCCAGTTGGTTGCGTTTTAATCCCAACGCTAAAAACCGATCGCCATCTTCCTGGGTTTGGGCAGCAATCAGTGTGATGTGCCGCATAACATTCTTCACGAAACCGCTAAAACGCTTATAACCCGCGGCTGAGCGGGCGGAAAGGCGTGCATTGGCTACCACCAGCGGAATTTTTCGCTGGTGCAGGGCCTTAATCAGATTAGGCCACAGCTCGGTTTCCATCACGATCACTAATTTCGGATTCACATAATTAAGGAACCGGTTCATGGCACCCGGCAGATCATAAGGCAAATAAACATGATGAACATCTTTGCCAAAGGCCGATTGAACTCGCTCCGAGCCGGTGGGGGTCATCGTGGTGACGGTGATAGGTAAAAACGGATAGCGATGGCGCAGCGCGCGCACCAGCGGTATTGCCGCTAGGGTTTCACCCACCGAAACAGAATGCAGCATGATACCGCCAGGCTTAACTTTACTTTGGCAGAATCCGTATCGCTCAGCCCACCGACGTCGGTATGCCGGCGCCTTTCGGCTGCGCCATAATAAACGGATCCATATCAGCGGTTGGATGAGGTAAAGGATGATGTTATAGATCATTATAGTTAGCTACAGTAAGGCACCGCTTCAGGCGTGCTGAGTTAATTATCAAACAAATTATTAAGATCGCACTTTAATGCGCGTATATGCTAACAGATAAGTGAAATTCCCACAGTAGTAATGGTGCCTTTATCCGGGTAACAGCTGTTGGTAAAGCTGGATTAACTGTTCAGACAAACGGGCTGGAGTACATTGCTCAACGCGCTGACGGGCTGCAATTCCTCTTTTGGGGTCCAGGGAAAGTGGTCGGATGGCGCCAGCGAATTGTTCCAGCATGTTAATGTCCAAGGCATCACAGACAAAACCCTGCTGGTCCTGTTCAATAAACTCCGCACCGCCGCAGCTGTGGCTGGTGATCACCGGCAGGCCGCACGCCATGGCTTCCAATATCACATTGGGAAAAGGATCGTATAGGGTCGGCAAGATCAACGCGTCCGCTGCATGATAAAACGGCAAAACATTTTTTTGCATGCCCGCAAAACGCACCCGTGATAAGCAACCTAAACTTTGTGCCAAAGCGCGATACTTATCATGCTGTTTGTCCTGCCCGACAATAATCAGATAGCGATCCGTGGCGGCCACGGCGGTAATGGCTGCCTTAAGCCCCTTACGCTCAAAGCCCGAGCCGACATAGATCAACGCACAGGATTCATCAGGAATCGATAACTGCCTACGGCCCTGCCTGCGCTGATCCGGCGTGGCGGGATAAAAACCTACCGAGTCTATAGCGTTATAAATCAATGCAAATTTGTCTTCCGGTACCTGGTAACAACGCATAATGTCGTGTTTTACCATCAGCGAATTACAAATGATTTTTTTTAATGCTGGGGAATGGAACATCTGTTTTTCAGCGTCAAGCACATAACGATGATAACGACTCAGGGGTGTCAACCATCGTTGGTAGGCCGGTATAATTCGCGCCCGCTGTTCCAGCCAGACCTTATGAACGCCATCGCCGGCGCGGAATATGTCGCAACCGGCGATGCGTTCGTGGCTTTGCACCAGATCAAAGCGCTCCTGCTGCCAGCAATGCCGGGCCGCATGGGCGAAACCACGTTCGCGGGAGACCCGTCCCCATTTCATCGGATTGCAGATATGCACATGCCAATCCGGGCGGGATTCGCCAGACCACTGGCGGGTAATGATGTTCAACTCCAGCGCATGATTATCCAATGCTTCCAGCGCCCGCGAAATAAAGCGTTCCGCGCCGCCATCGGGTCGATATTTTTGGCGCACTATCGCCAGTCTGGTGTTTTTCATGCCAAATACCCCCTGGCGGCCTGCAGCACCGCATCCACCGGTATGGCGCTCAGATAACGCTGCGGGGTTGAGGTATCTATGTCGTCCGGCGGTGGAAGTTCGGCAAAATTGCCTGCCCAGATAACCGTGCTGTTTTCACTCCAGGGCCGCCAGAAGGTCAGCTTGGTGGGTCCAAACAGCGCAACGCAAGGGGTGTTGAGCGCCGCAGCCATATGCATGGGCGCCGAATCGACGCCGATAAACAGCCGGGCATGATCGATAACCGCTGCCAGTTGTGTCAAGGTCAGTTCTCCCGCCAGGGAGACCACCCGGGGATTGTGGCACAGCGCCAGAATCTTCCCGATCATGTCACGCTCGTGTTTATCCGGCGCGGCGGTGAGGACAATGGGTAAATTCTGTTCTTGCAACGCATCGATCAGTTCGGCCATCTTTTCATCATCCCAGCATTTATAATTCCAGCGGGAAGTGGGCTGGATAACCAGGTAATCGCCGGTAATCCCTCGCGATGCCAGCACAGTCTGCCGGTGGGTATCATCGGCGGCAGGATAATACATGGAGGTGCGGCTGTCGACGTGGGCAATGTCCAGGGGCGCCAGAATACTGAGATTTTGTTCGACGGTATGCAACCGGCCGTGGTTTTCGGTGGAAACCAACCGGTTATGTGCTTTGTGCCAGAAAAAAGAGCGCCGTTTTGGGTAATCAAAGCCGATACGCAACGTCGCCCCGCTGAGATAGGTGATTATTGCGCTGCGCCACTGGTCGGCCAAGTTGATTACGATATCGTAATGTCGCGAACGCAGGGTTTTTATCAGCGCGGTTTCTTGTTGGAGTTGATGTCCGATGCCCTGTTTTTTCCACGATCGATCGATCACATGAATTTGCGCGAGCGCGGGATGATAACGCACGATAGCCTCGGTTTCCTTGTACAGCAGTATATCGATTCCGGCATCGGGATATTGCCGATGCAACGTATTGATAACCGGCGTGGTCAGCAACATATCGCCGTGATGGCGAAGCTTAATCAGGAGAATTCGTTTGATGGGGGTCGGTAATACGTCATGAGATATAGGCATGTTGTCGCTGACCTGAGAAAAACCAGTGTTGATTTTAGGTCAAGACCGGGCGCGAGAGAAGCGGATTATCTTGGCTTACGCCAGGCGTATATTCTGACAAGCCATAATAACAGCTGATACCACTGTTGTATTCCACGAGCATTGCGGATCATGCGCTTATGCGTTCCGCTGGCGAAAATATCCTTGAGTATAAGCTGCTTGGCCACCGGATTCGGCTCGCGGCGCACCGCATGGCAAATGGATAATGCCTCATGGGTCACCTGGAACGAAAATTCAGGATATATTTTCACCTTATCCCGGTACCGCTGGTTGATGTCTTCCAGTAATTCGGCAATACGGATGTAATGGCGCTGATATTCGACATTTTTCATACCGATTCGTTTTTGATTACTGATGGACCGGTCATGGACATAATAGCGGTAAAGCACGTCCTGTGTGTACTTTACCCGGCGGGCGTTAAACATCAATTCCGTGGTCCAGGGAATATCCTGGTGATGTAAGCCCGGTACAAACTGCAGGTTAAGCTGTTTTATCAATGAAAGACGATAGATACCCAGCCAGACCACGTGCAGGTAGCGTCTGGTGGCCAGGGCCTTATGCAGCCAGGTCGGCCCGTCGAGTACACCGGTGGAGGTCAGCCGGTCGAGGGGGATCAGCGTTTTGACTTCATCCCGGCCAAGAAAATAACGTTCGGCATTGCCTTGCGCCACATCAAGCTGGTCCTGCTGTGCCATGGTCACTAGTGTTTGGTACATTTCGGGATAAAGCCGGTCGTCCGCATCGGGAAAGGTGACATATTCGCCCCGGGCAATGGCCAGCCCGGCATTGCGCGCCCGTGAAACGCCGCCATTGGGTTGGTTGATGATGATAATGTTTTCATAGCACTCGGCATATTGCCGCGCAAGCGCATCGGACCCGTCGGTAGATCCGTCATTGACAATAATGATTTCAACATTTTTAAGGGATTGTGCCACTAATGACCGCATAAAATCATCAAACATCAGACCGGCGTTATACAGCGGTACAATAACGCTGAGTTGCAGTTTCGGCATGTTGGTATTTAACATTTTGCAATATTTATCTCTGGCATCACCAGCTATCCAAGTTGAAACTTGTTAAAATCATACTGAATAATTACATAAACTGTTGATCCTCGAGTGCCGAATTTCCGGATAGCCAACGGACGTACTGTCATTTAGCGCTCGGCCAAAGCGGCATATTTGCGGCTGATGGCGGCAATATCGTAGATTTCCAGCATCTGGGGAACGATATGGGGCGGATTTTCAAAAATTGTAAGGATTTTTTCAGATAAGGATTCATCACTCATTTCGGCCAGGCCGCGGGCTAACTCCCCGGTTAAAATTTCGGCTGGCCCGCCGGGACACCGGGTACTCACTACCGGCGTTTGGCAAATCAGCGCTTCGACCAATACATTACCGAACCCCTCGCTGTCAGAGCTGAGAATAAGCAGGCGCGCATGTTTGATATAGGGGTAGGGATTTGCGGTAAAACCCTTGAATATCACTCGATCGGCAATGTCCAGTTCCCTGGCCAGGGCTGTTAAGGCAGCCAGTTCCGTGTCGCTACCCTGGCCCATGATCATGAGCGGTGTCTTGATACCGGTACGGGCGTAACTTCTCAGGAGCCGGTCATGGCGTTTGTGGGGGTGCAACCGGCCCACATGGATAAGGTATTCCTGTCCCGCCATATCGCAGGGTTCGGCCGCCATGTGGAGAATGTTGCCGATATCGAACGGATTATTGATTACCGCCGATTTGGCCGGCGTCACGTCGAATTCACCGGTCATATCCTCCAATACCGCGCGCGAAACGGCAGTGATATTGCGATGGCGATAAACCCGGCCGATTTTGTAGCGTTTGAACCAGCGGGAGAACCCCCGGCGATGGCCAAGATAGGAGGGGGAAAACATGCCGTGCAGGCAAAACCATACTCTCCCGGGGTCAAGCGCCCGGCTGCGCGCCACGATGCGGTCGGTTTTATGCAGGTGGGATATGACCAAATCGAATTTTCCGTCCTGATCCTCGGCCTCGATAACGGCCGAATCAAGTTTTTTAGCCCGGCGGCCCAGCTCGGACAGCTTGCGCCAGGGAACACGGCACGTATCGGCGACAACCTGGTAATGGATACCCGCGGGAAGGGTATAGTCGCAAACGGAGCGTAATGAAAACAGCGAAAGCCGATGGCCGTCTGCAATCATTCCCTGCGCGATCGTCAATAAGACTTTCTCCGCCCCGCCCCCCGGCAATCCGTCGATGATCATTAATACACGCATGCGTTATCCCAATGCCTTGCCTGAGTTGTTTTAAGACGCGATCGTACCCGAACACAGCGACAAAATCCTGCGGGTTTTCATCGTCGGTCCTATTTAACAATGAACATTTTACCGATGTGTCTGCTCTAATGATCAACCGGGCGTGTTAATTTCGGCATTTGCCCTCTTGGCATCGGCAGCGTAACATACCGAACTCTGATTTCCATGGATTTTTTCAAATGAATCAACCCGCGTTTATTATTACGATTGATACGGAAGGCGATAATCTTTGGCACAATCATGAGCAAATTTTAACGCTAAATGCGCGTTTTCTTCCGCGTTTTCAGCTGTTGTGCGAAAAATTTGGTTTCAAGCCGGTCTATCTCACCAATTATGAAATGGCGGTAGATAACGTCTATGTGGAATTCGCCAAGGATGTTATCACTCGCGCCCAGGGGGAAGTGGGCATGCATCTTCATGCCTGGAACAGCCCGCCGCTGTTTGATTTAACCGGCGATGACGGACGGCATAAGCCTTACCTGATTGATTACCCTGATGAGCTGATCATCGCCAAGGTGAAGGCGCAGACGCAGTTGCTGGAAGATACATTCCAAACCAAAATGCTCAGTCATCGCGCCGGGCGATGGGCGCTCAATGAATTTTATGTAAACGTATTGATTGAAAACGGCTATCGTGTCGACTGTTCTGTTACGCCGCGGGTTGATTGGCGTCGTTCTCCGGGTGCACCGAAAGGCCAAGGGGGGACGAACTATATTGATTTTCCCGATCAGGCCTATTTCATTAATCCGGAAAATATAGCCTTCGCCGGTGACTCCCCGTTGCTTGAAGTGCCGATGAGTACCCGCTACAAACATCCCGGCTGGGTGAATACCGCCAAGAGCCTTTATGACAGTCTGAGAGGCAAAAGCCGTACCCCGTCGGTGCATTGGCTGCGTCCGCATGGCGGTAACGTGGCAAACATGCAACGGGTAGTGGATACCATGCTGGCGCGGGGAAGCGATTATGTGGAATTCATGCTGCATTCATCCGAACTGATGCCCGGTGGCAGCCCGACGTTTACTGATGAAGACGCGATTGAACAGTTATATGCGGATCTGGAACAGCTATTTGAAGGCTTAAAAGGACGTGTCGTTGGCATGACATTGGCTGATTTTTATCAAAAAAAGACATGAGCCGTGCGAAATGAAGAAAAAGAAAACTTACTTGATACATATTTTTCTCACTATTTATAATAAATTTTTTGGCCAATTTAAAGATACCAAAACATTAAGCGCCGCTTCAGAATTCAATAGTATTGTTATTATGTCTACCACCGCATTAGGAGACCTATTATTCAATACTCCAGCCATTGATGCGCTGCGCAAACGTTATCCTTCAGCCCATATCACACTGGTTTCAAGCTATAAAAACCGTGTTTTGGTGGAGGGTAGCCATTATTTCGATGAAATAATATATTGGGATAATAAGATAAGGAATGCTTATGGCGTCATTAAAAAACTACGCCAATATAAACCACAGCTTACCGTGATACTCCATTCGCATATGCCCTATGATGTTCTGATCGCTGTGATGGCGGGCAGTCATTATGTTGTGCGTGACAGCTATGCGACAGACTCCCGGGTGATGAACTCCTGGCTGGCGGCCTATTCGGGAAAATTCAACGGGCATATTATTGTTCGCAAGCTGGCGTTACTGAAAATCCTGGGTTGTGACACCGATGATGTGCGCATGCGTATTCCGGTGGATTTTGAACGCCAGGGAAAACATCCGCGCCAAATCAATATCGGTTTTCAGATGGGCGCCTCGGAGACCATACGGCAATGGCCTGTTTATCGTTTTGCCGAGCTGGCCCGTGCCATATTGACGCTTGACTCGGCGGAGAAACAATACTGCATCATCCTCATAGGCAGCGGCAAGGAAACGCCTCTGGTTGAGGCGTTCATGGCGTTGCTGACCGCCGATGAAAAACAGCATGTTATCTCGTTGGCAGGCAAAACCAATCTGAAGCAACTACTGTCGGCCATTGCCGGTTTGGATATATTGGTGACCGGCGATACTGGGCCATTGCATATTGCGGTCGCGCTGGAGGTTAAAACGGTAAGTCTGTTTGCAACGGCCAATCCTCATCATACCGGACCTTTGCAATCACCGGAGCTACATAAGATTATCTATACCCGGGAACGATTGGATACCGGCGGTACGGCGCCGCAGGATTTTCCGCTGGCCATTATTACGGCGGATGAGGTTTTTACCGAAATTAAAAAGCTTTCTTGACGCGCCGGACTCCCGATACCCGTCATACTGCAAATCGCAATCGCATTACCCGGCCCCACCATTCACCCCAGGAGCGTACGTGTGTAATCTCCAGGGGTTTATTGGGTTGCTGCCTCACTGAAACTCGAATTCTTCAGGTTAGATTCGCCGGGCCAATAAGCAGTTGAGCATCTTTTTTCAACGGATCTTTCTAACCGGCGGGCTGAGGATAATCGCCAGGGGAAACCAGAACAAATACCATGTCACACCGGGATTGCCGATGACAAACATACCCTGGGTGGTAAAGAAAAAAATCATGAATAAATAGAGTGAGGCTTCAAATCCCTGCCCATTGGACAAATGCTTTTTCGCGATGCTTAGGCCATAGGCCAGAACCGCAGCCAGCAGGAGCAATCCGATGATGCCGCCCTTCAGCAGGGTGGACAGATAGAGGCTGTGGGTTGTCGTGACATGTTCATTGATGCTGCTGACAAAACTCAGCTCTTTATCAAATCCCCAACCTAAGAACGGGTGTATTTTCACCATGTCCAGGGTATGGATCCAAATGCCTAGGCGAATGAAACTTTGCTGATAGGCGCTCTCGAATCGGTATAATAAAACATATTCGAAATTCATCATCATGATAAACGAAGCTAGCATAACGATAAACATAAGGAAGATAATAATATGGTGTTTTCGTAATGCGGGTTTAATTAATAATAGCGGTAAAAGTGATACGATGAATGAGAGCAACGGTCCCCGGCTTTGCGTAAGCATAAGTCCGAGAAAGAAAAAAGGGATTGGTAGATAGAACCACTTGTTTTTTGTGTCCCTGATCAATATCAGACACAAAAAAATACCAATACAAAAATAACCTGCCAGATCAATAACATTGGATGGGGCGGCAAAAAAAGAGGAATCCAATCTGTTGGTAAGAAGGGTATGTTTATCGACGAAGTAAAACGTTAAAAACAGCAGCACCAGCATGCCGGCTAATGTGAAGAGCAACACTTGTTTTTTTTTACCGGTTAAACAGGCTTGTCGGTAAATAAATAGAAAGGCCAGCAGGTACGTGGAATGAGTTATACAAGAGGTAAAATCTTTTGGCGTACTCGACCACAGCGTACTTATACAAAAATAAAGAAGAAATACCGCGGTGATAACAAATCCTTTTTTAAATACCGTATCATTAAGGAAACTGTTCACCAAATTTTTATTGTCGGTAAAAAAAGTTATTATCAGCAAGATCAGGGATAAGTGGTATAGATTATTAACCCTGGTGTAATCGCAAAATATCGCGCTAAAAAATAAAAACAACTGGAAGAAAAAAATATAATTTTTTTCTGAAAATTGTTTAATCCTAATGGATGTCATCATAATTGACCTTTTCAAATATATCATTACCCAATGCACTGTGTGTGGAAAGGTTTTTAACAATAATGCCTTTTTTCTTCAATACCTGGCTGGCATGCCTAAACGCGGGTTCTATCAGATTGGCGAATTTTTCATCGAGGAAGCAGGGCAGTTTATTTTTCTCGTTCTCGTAAAAACGTGGCTGATTGAAATTATTCATATCCAGGCCGGCGATATACACCGTTTGAAAGCCAAGAAACGCCACAATTTGCAATGCCCAGTAGACCACGGTGCCGGCATCAAAAATTCCGGTGCGGATATCATGATTAAAGGCAATATGTTTATGGTCAGGGCATATTGAGACTTCCCTAGCATTGCAATAAGTGTCCCATATACTACCCGGCATCACTTTACGTTTATATATTTTATAACAGGCGTCTTCAATGATCACCACCTGGCATTTTATTTTTGATGAGCTGAAGGCATTGATGACTTTCACAATACCATGCAGGGTGGTAAACAGCGTGATCTCGGGGTTGGATATGACGCCTTGCACAACGTCTATCTTCTTGTCGATAAAGGTCATATCAACGATGACATAGAATTGGAAATTTATTTTTCCCTGCAGGGCATAAGCGCCATTGACTCCGATGACCGGCATGGGGGGAAAGCGTGAAAAATCCATATCATTAATGGACGGACCCGTAGCGGTGATCAGAATCCTCCCGGAATAACGCTCCTGCAAGGATGAGATCTTTTGCATCTTTATCGATTCGCCTCGGTAGCGCAGCGACGTTATCTCACCACTGTGCGCACGGTTTATTTTTACATACGGCCAAAGGTTCTCGTTATGCCGGTAGTCCCGTGGGCGAGTGTACCGATAGATTTGCTTAAAAAATGTACTCATCGTTCACTCATTATTGTCAAGCAATTTTGCAATAGTAGCGGGTTTGATATCTTTCATGTCTTTGCTCCCGGCCGGTGCAGTCACAAAAATCTGGTTTTTACCATAGCTGCCAATCAGCCTGGGGTCGGTGGGACCATAGAGCACGATATTGGGACGGTCCAATGCGGCGGTCAGATGACTTAAACCGGTATCGACCGACACCACCGCTTTTGCGCTGGCTAGCACCTGTGCAACCTCACTGAGAGTCAGTTTTGGCAGTACGTTAACAAAGGGAAAATTTTCTGAAAGTCGTACCGCGCGCTGAAATTCCGGCTGGGAACCCCAGGGTAATTTGATCTTCAGGCCACTGGCGGCCATGAGTTCGATCAATTCACGCCAGTGCGATTCCGGCCAGTGTTTTTCAGCCCGGGTGGTGGCATGGAGAAATACCAGGTATGGCGCGGCAGCAGGCTGGTCCGCCGGCAGGCGGAAATGCGACGCGATGGCATAATTACCTTTCCCCGGCGGGACGTCATAACCCAGACTGACGGCAAAGAGCTGGCGAATGCGCTCCACCGCATGCTGATTGCGGGCGATGGCGTGACGCTGATTGTAAAACCAGCTGGCGAACGGCTCGCGGGCGCTTTTACCGTCCAGGCCGTGTTTTTCTCCCTTGGCGACGCGGGTGACCAAGGCTGCACTTTTAATCAGCCCCTGGGCATCAATGATCTTGTCATATTGTCGGTGCCGCAGATCTTTTTTAAAATCGCAGCGTTCCTGGCGGGCAATATTCCCGAACCAGTTTTTCCGCCAGCGCCTGATGGCCACCGGGATCACCTGATCCACCGCCGGATGCCAGGAGGGGATTTGCGCAAAATTTTCTTCCACCACCCAGTCGAAACGGATGCCGGGTATGGCGCTCATGGCATCGGTGAGGGCGGGCAGGGTATGCAGCACATCTCCCATAGACGAGGTTTTGACGATTAACACCCGCATCAATGCTCCTTACCGGCAGCAAGGAGGTCATCGAGTTCACTCATGACCCTTTCGGGTTGAATATCGATCAAACTCTGATGATAACCCTGGCTATCGTCCCCTTTGCGGATGCGTTGATAGCCGCTGATCACGCGGATGACACGGGCCTGGTGGGAGAGCGGTGGGGTGAAATCGGGGCTACTTGGGCCATATAATGCGACCAGTGGGCGCCCCAGTGCGGCGGCAATGTGCATCAGTCCAGAGTCGTTACTGACAATAGCCTGACAGGTGGCAATCAGTACCACTGCCTGTTCCAAGGTGGTCTGGCCCGCCAGGTTGCGGCAATGTTCGTGGGCGAAGGGCGGCAGCATGGCACAAATATCGTCGCCCGCCGAGCGATCGTTGGCAGAACCGAATAGCACGATCTGATAGCCACGGGCAATTGCGGTTTCCGCCAGGGCGGCATAGTGATAATGGGGCCAGCGTTTGGCCGGTCCAAATTCCGCGCCGGGGCAAAATCCCAGGGTTGGCCTGCCGGTCCCAAGACCAAAGCTGTCTCTGGCGGTCAGGATTTCATCCTGTGCAACCTGCAAACGCGGCCAAAGTAATGGCTGTGGTAAATCGCCGGCGTCATGGATATCCGTGCGATCGTATGCCAGAGCCACATAACGCTGCACCATCAAAGGAAACGCTTTTTTATCCAACACCCTGAGATCGTTTAGCAGGCCATAGCGCATTTCACCTCGCCAGCCGGTACGTTTACCGATACCGGCAAAAAAAGGCACCAAAGCGGATTTAAAGGAGTTTGGCAATACCAGGGCTTGAGTGTAACCTTGGTTTTTCAGCGTGAGGCCAAGCCGCCGGCGCTCCATTAACGCCAAAGCGCCATGGCCGAGCGGCATGGACAAGGCGTGCCTGACTTCAGGCATACGATTCAATAATGGACGACACCAGGCCGGTGCCATCACGTCAATGTCGGCATCGGGATGAAGTGACATCACCGTGCGATAGACACTTTGTGACATCATCATGTCACCAACCCATGACGGCCCGATAACCAGTATTTTCATACGACGAGTATCTTTCCTTGCACGAATTTAACGATTGCGGTTCAACCAAGCCAGGTAGTTCGCCACGCCTTCGGCTACCGTTTTAAACGGTTTATCGTAACCCGCGGCCCGTAGCGCAGTCAGGTCGGCTTGGGTATAGGCTTGGTAACGACCTTTCAGTTTTTCAGGGAAATCAATATATTCAATCTGACCTTTCTTATGAAAGTCCAATACCGCATCTGCTACTGCCTGGAAAGATTCCGCCCGGCCAGTACCACAGTTGAATATACCGGAGGTACTGTTTTTCCAGAACCATATATTGACCGCGGCAACGTCTTCAACGTAGATAAAATCGCGTTTAAAACCTTCGCTTCCGGAGAACAGCTTCGGATTTTCACCGGCGTTGATCTGATTGTTCAGATGAAAGGCGACGCTGGCCATGCTGGCTTTATGACCTTCATGCGGGCCATAAACATTGAAATAGCGAAAGCCGCAGACCTGGGATTCAACTTTCGGCAAAATGCTACGAACATACTGATCAAACAAAAACTTAGAGTACCCATATACATTTAACGGCTGTTCGTATTGACGCTGTTCAATAAAGTTTTCGGTCCTGCCGCCATAGGTGGCCGCAGAAGATGCGTATAGGAAGGGGATGGAACGTTCCAGACAGAAATGCAGTAATTCCTTGGAGTACTGATAGTTATTATCCATCATATACTTGCCGTCCCACTCGGTGGTGGAGGAACAGGCCCCTTCATGGAATACCGCTTCGATATCGCCGAAATCATCCCCGGCGACGATGCTGGCGATAAAGTCCTCTTTATCCATATAATCAGTGATATTCAGATCCACTAGATTAATGAATTTAGTCCCGTTTTTGAGGTTATCCACCACCAGGATATCGCTGTACCCAAGCTTATTAAGCGACTTAACAATGTTACTGCCGATAAATCCAGCCCCACCGGTGACGACGATCATGGGTTACCCTTGTTCAACTTGATGGAGTCGGCACTGCGCCTGCTCCTGATACTCATATCATAGCATTTCCTCCGTGGCCTTAATATCTATGCGATCAAGATGCCACGGCGCTATCGTTAAAAGGTTTGAACTGGCGACAATTTAAGCCAAATTCTTATCTTTATCAGTAAGACATATCCCCTTGCCGCTAGCGTGGCTGCGGCTAATGCACAACTCACCGTTTTATCGTTTGTGTGGGCACAATGAGGGTCGAGACAACCGCAGGAATCGAATTTTTCACGATCGATACACTTAAACAGCTCCAGCATACGGTGGGTGGCAGCCTTATCCCCACAGTATTATTCAGACTCGAGAAAATCACCGTGAACATTGCATTCGCATATACCGGTGGCGGTAACTGATGCGCCAGGCATAAAGGAACGCCTCTAAACGGATTACGCGGACGGTTGGGCTGCGGTGACGACTCGGGGGCAGAGCGATCGGCTTCGTGTAGCAATGTGCTGGGGGCAACCAATACGATATCCGTAGGTAATGTCAGCAACATTTGCTGCAAGACCCTCACGGTATTGGGATGCGGATGGCCGATGGCTATCGCTGAGCCATTACGCCGGGCCAACGCGACGGCACGGTTGAACTGCCGTCTGATATCCGCTTCGTTGCTGGTATTGTCCAGAAAAACGTTACGTTTAATCACGTTGATGCCGGTGCCACGAGCCGCCTGGGTTGATTGGCTATTGCCGATGGTCATGCTATCAAGGAAATAGAAGGGATACTGCTTGAGCACCTGCATGACATGGTACATGCCCTGCGCACTGGAGGTCATGGCGCTACCCATATGGTTATTCAATCCTACCGCGAAAGGCACTTTATTCACGGCGTCACGGATAATTCGCGCAATCTCCTCTTGGCTCATATCGGGGCGCAACGTGTCACGTTCCAGTGGTTGTTTACTCAATGGCGCCATGGGTAAGTGGATTAACACTTCCCGTCCTTGTTGGTGGGCTTTGGTGGCCATCTCCCTGGCGTGGGGCGCATTGGGCAATATCGCAATCGATATGGCGGTGGGCAGGGCCAGAATCTGTTGCTCTTCATGGGGGCGGTAACCGATATCGTCGATGACGATAGCCAACCTGCCTGCTTTTGCGCCGGCCGAGAGCATAAGCAGGCTGAAGAGTATCGCGGCGTTGAATTTTATCCTGAGCAAACCATCTTCCTAGTTATCTTCCTAGCCAAGGTACAGGGTTCACCGCTTGGCCTTGGCGGCGAATTTCGAAATACAATGATGGGGTGCCTTGACCGCCGCTGCTGCCGACCAGCGCGATGGGCTGTCCGGCTCTCACTTGGGTACCCACGCTGACTAACGCGCTCTGGTTATAGCCGTAAAGACTCATGTCGCCCTTGCCATGCTCAATGACCACGACCAAGCCGTAGCCTTGCAGCCAGTCTGCCATTAATACTCGACCATCGGCAATGGCTTTTACCTCACTGCCTTCGGCTGCGGCAATAACCAACCCTTTCCAGCGTAGCTCACCTTGCAGCGGTTCGCCAAAACGATGAAGAGTGCGGCCTCTTACCGGCCAAATATATTGGCCAGCCGGCCTACCCAAACCGCCGGTACGTGAGACCAATGCGCGTTCACTGGGGGATGTTTTATAGGTCGAACCTTGCCGTTTGGCCTGCTCTTGGCGATCCTTTACCCGCTGAGCTTCCCGCGCTTCTTTTTCAGCCTGCGCTTTGGCCTCGCGTTCGGCCCGGGCGATTTTATCGCGCAGCCGCGATTCATTTTGCCGCAGTTCGCTGAGATTTTGCTGATCTTGCAAAATCGAGGAATCAAGCGATGTTAGGGTTTTTTTACGTGCCAGTTGAGCGCTTTCCAGCGTGTTTTGTTGCGCATGTTGCTGTTCAAGCAAGGAGGTTTGCCGTAATTGCTGTTGTTGTAGATCTTTTCGCTGATCCGCCAGTTGTGTCTTAGTGGCCCCAAGTTCCTTGATGTTTTTTTCGCGGGCTTCATTCAGATAGCTGAAATAAGCGAAAATTCGCGCGTTACGTTGGCTTTCCTCGCCGCTCAAAATGAGCTGCAGGCCGCTATTACGCCCCTGGCGAAACGCGGCGTCGAGCTGTTGGGCCAATAACTTTTGCTGTGCGGCCAAACGCGACTCCAACTGCTTGATGGATTGGGTGAGGCGCGTGATATTTTTATCCAGGTCGGCAAGCGTCTCCTGGGTTTCATGCAGAGCCCGGCTGGAGTGGGAAATTGAAATTTCCTGCTGTTTAAGCAACGCCAACAGCCTGCTGCGCTGCTGTTGCTGCTGGTGGACACTTTTCTCCTTTTCGGCAATACTTTGCTGCAGGGTTTTCAGTTGCTGTTGATTATCAGCAGCCTGGCCGGAAAATGGCAATAGTATTACGCCTGCGTAAATCATGCCGGCGCAAAAAACCTGCTTTAACGGGGATAGTCGGCGATGATGGCCATTTTCCCTGATATGCGATTTGTTTAACAATGCCTTTCCCTTCATTGGCCTGATTATTCCACGATGAACAGCAGCTTACCAGTCATCTATGGCGGATCTCTACCTGCAAATCCCTTTGGAATGGGTCATCTCACTTGATAAAGGTCACGTTTTTTAGCGACATGACGCGCATTGACGGTAGTTTCTTCTTTCCGGTCATGTATATTGGCTGAATTTGCTGTAATGCGAGGGTATACTCGAAGGCTTTGAAACGTGGCAACAACTAACGGGAGCTTTTACACCCCATGCAAGAAATTACGCAGTTCGTCAGCGCTCACCCCATGCTATCCCTAGCGTGGGTCGCTTTATTGATCGCGGTCATCGTCACAACGTTCAAAAGTCGCTTTTCCAAGGTTAATGAAGTGTCTCGCGGCGAAGCTATCCGTTTGATCAACAAGGAAGACGCGGTGATAGTTGATGTGCGCAATCGGGATGACTACCGTAAAGGGCATATTGCCAACGCGCTTAACCTAACGTCGTCGGAAATTAAAAACGGCAGTTTAGGTGAATTAGACAAAGCCAAGACCAAACCCGTGATCGTCGTCTGCGCCAATGGTACCACGTCGCGCGAGCCCGCCGAAAAATTGAATAAAGCCGGTTTTGATCAGGTTTATTTCCTAAAAGAGGGTATCTCCGGCTGGAGTGGAGAAAATTTACCTCTCGTTCGGGGTAAATAATTGATTATCTGAAGAGGGGGAACCATGGCCAATATCGAAGTTTACACCAAACAAACATGTTCATATTGCCATCGTGCCAAAGCATTGCTCACCCGGAAAAAAGCCGTATTCCAGGAAATACCCATCGATGGGGATACGGACAAACGGGAAGAAATGATAAAACGCAGTGGGCGAACCACGGTTCCCCAGATTTTCATCGACGGACAGCATGTGGGTGGCTGTGATGATTTACACGCGCTAGATGCGCGCGGTGGCCTGGACCCCCTGCTTAAATAGGCTGGGACAAGACATCGCGCCCGGGCGCATGCGGTTAATTAATCAAAGGGTTTTTTTAATGTCTGAACAAAACAGTACCGAGATGGCGTTCCAAATCCAGCGGATCTATACCAAGGACGTCTCGTTTGAAGCGCCGAACGCGCCAAAGGTTTTCCAACTGGAATGGCAACCTGAAATCAAATTGGAT
The DNA here is from genome assembly GCF_035013185.1 of Acerihabitans sp. TG2. Classification (NCBI taxonomy): domain Bacteria; kingdom Pseudomonadati; phylum Pseudomonadota; class Gammaproteobacteria; order Enterobacterales; family Pectobacteriaceae; genus Acerihabitans; species Acerihabitans sp. TG2. The sequence goes on along the minus strand of NZ_JAYGJO010000022.1, from coordinate 6,726 downwards.
TTGGACACCGCATCCAGCCAGTTGGCGGAAGATATTTATGAAGTGGTGTTGCGTGTGACCGTGACCGCCTTATTGGGCGAGGAAACTGCATTTTTGTGTGAAGTCCAGCAAGCGGGAATTTTCACGGTGTCCGGCATTGACGGTGCCCAGATGGCACACTGCCTGGGTGCTTATTGCCCGAACATTCTGTTCCCTTACGCACGGGAATGCATTACCAGCCAGGTTTCACGCGGTACATTCCCGCAGCTGAATCTGGCGCCGGTCAATTTTGACGCCTTGTTTATGAACTATCTGCAACAGCAGACTGATGGCGAAGAAAGCCAACCGGTTCAGGAAGCCTGATAATGCAACCTAGTGCCCCCATAGAGAGTGCCCCCATAGAGGGTGCCCCCATAGAGAGTGGTCCCCAAGATCATGCCCACTCGAACCAAGCTTCCATGGTGGTCATCGGTGCTGGCTCCTATGGTACGGCTCTGGCCATCACCCTGGCCCGTAATGGTCATCAGGTGGTGTTGTGGGGGCACGACGGCGAGCATATTCACGCTTTGCAGCGCGCACGGTGCAACCAGGCGTTTTTGCCCGACGTCCCTTTTCCCCCGTCGTTGCGCCTGGAGGCCGATTTACCCCAGGCCCTTGCTGCGGGCCGCAATGTGCTGATCGTGGTTCCAAGCCATGTTTTTGGTAGCGTGCTATCCCAATTGAAACCTCACCTGCGGACCGACGCGCGGATCGTGTGGGCGACCAAAGGGCTGGAGGCGGAAACCGGCCGGCTGTTGGGGGATGTGGCTCGTGAAGTGCTGGGTATTGGTATTCCTTTGGCCGTGATTTCCGGGCCGACGTTCGCCCGCGAGCTGGCCGCCGGTTTACCCACTGCCATCGCGTTGGCGGCAACCGATGCCCGCTTTTCCGCCGATCTACAACGATTGCTGCACTGTGGCAAAAGTTTTCGTGTTTACAGTAACCCCGATTTTATCGGTGTTCAGCTTGGTGGTGCGGTGAAAAATGTTATCGCCATCGGCGCCGGAATGTCGGATGGCATGGGGTTTGGTGCCAACGCCCGCACCGCACTGATTACCCGTGGTCTGGCGGAGATGTCCCGCTTAGGCGCCGCTCTGGGCGCGGATGCCAGTACGTTTATGGGCATGGCGGGGTTGGGCGATCTGGTATTAACCTGCACTGATAATCAATCCCGCAACCGGCGTTTTGGTATGCTGCTGGGGCAGGGTATTGACGTTATTTCCGCCCAGGATACGATCGGTCAAGTGGTGGAAGGATACCGCAATACCAAAGAAGTATTAGCGCTGGCTGGGCGTTTCGGCGTCGAAATGCCGATCACCGAGCAAATATATGAGGTGCTGTACCAGAACAAAAATGCCGGTGAAGCAGCCAGAAGCTTGCTTGGACGCGCACAAAAAGACGAAAAAACCGGCATTTGACACGATGTGGTGTGATCAGCAATCAACCCTTGGAAGGTAGTGAGTATGTCGAAAGAAGAATTGGAATGGGTGTGGAATAACATTAAGGCCGAGGCAAGATTGCTGGCGGATTGTGAACCCATGCTGGCCAGTTTTTTCCATGCAACGCTACTTAAGCATGAAAACCTGGGTAGCGCGTTGAGCTACATGCTGGCCAACAAACTCGCCAATCCGATCATGCCCGCCATTGCCATTCGTGAAATCGTCGAAGAGGCCTACAGTGCAGATGAACAGATGATTATCTCCGCTGCCAGGGATATTCACGCTGTGCGCCTGCGCGACCCGGCCGTGGATAAGTACTCGACGCCGCTGCTGTATCTAAAAGGGTTTCACGCATTGCAGGCCTACCGCATTGGTCATTGGTTATGGGGCCAGGATCGTAAAGCCATGGCGATTTATTTTCAGAACCAAATTTCGGTGTCCTTTGGGGTGGATATCCATCCGGCTGCCAATATCGGCTGCGGTATTATGCTCGATCACGCCACGGGTATCGTCATCGGTGAAACTGCTGTTGTGGAAAACGACGTCTCTATTCTTCAGTCGGTAACACTTGGCGGTACGGGCAAAACCTGTGGTGATCGCCACCCAAAAATACGCGAGGGCGTGATGATTGGCGCTGGCGCCACCATTTTAGGCAATATCGACGTTGGGCGCGGGGCTAAAATCGGCGCGGGTTCCGTCGTACTGCAGTCAGTACCAGCCCATACCACCGCCGCTGGCGTACCCGCTAGAATTGTCGGCCGGCCAGAAAGCGACACGCCGTCTATGGATATGAACCAGCTGTTTGGTGACCATGGTTTTGAATATGGTGACGGTATCTGAGTCCTGGTACTAGGGTGCCATGATGGAAGGTCGCTTAACCTAGATTCGCGCCCCTGCGTAGTTCAACTGCCGCCAGACTTCATACACCACCACGGATACGGCATTGGACAGATTCATGCTGCGACTGCCGGTTTGCATGGGTATGCGAATCTTGTGGTCTGGCGCCAGAGTATCCAAAATGGCGGAAGGCAGACCGCGCGTTTCCGGGCCGAACAGCAGATAATCTTCCTGTCGATAAGCCACCTCGCTATGAGCTGGCGTGCCTTTTGTGGTCAATGCAAATATTCTTTCTGGCGTCTCCTGAGCCAAAAACGTCTCATAGTCATGGTGATGTTTTATATCGGCGAACTCATGGTAGTCCAGACCGGCGCGGCGCAAGCGCTTATCATCCCAGGTGAAACCCAGTGGCTCGATAAGATGTAGCTGGAAACCGGTATTCGCGCACAGGCGAATAATATTGCCGGTGTTCGGCGGGATTTCCGGTTCAAATAAAACGATATGTAGCATGATGCCCCCTTGACGAGGGCGAAGGATAACAAAAAAGCCGACGCCGCGCCGCAACTCTGCGCGATCGTGGGTGTTAACTTTTCGGTTTGGTATCAATCGATCGGCGATGTTGCAAGGGTAACCATATCAATAAGCGTAGGCCCCCAAGCGGGCTATCTTCCGCTTTGACCCAGCCTTGGTGCTGTTCTACTGCCTTTTCGACAATAGCCAAACCGAGCCCCGAGCCCCCTGACGCACGATCGCGCGCTTCGTCGGTTCGATAGAACGGGCGGAAAATTTGTTCCCGGTCTTCGACGCTAACGCCCGGACCATCATCATCCACGGTGATAGTGATGCCCTGCTGATCGGCGGTGAAGGCAACGGCAATCTGCTCGGTAGAGTAGCGCAGAGCATTGCGCACCACGTTTTCAAGCGCGCTATCCAACGCGGCCGGGTTGCCGACGATGACCCAACCACCCGGTGGCGTGGTAATGCGCAAGGTTTTACCCATCTGCTCGGCTTCAAACTTGGCATCATCGAGCACATCGGACCAAAGCTCGTTAGCTTTGATGATTTCGCGGGTCAGCTCGTTTTTGTGCTGATTACGCGACAAGACCAGTAAATCGTTGATCATGGCGTCCAGTCGCTGTGCTTCGGTCTCAATGCGCGCCAGTTCGTGCCCCTCGCCTTGTTTGCGGCGCATCAGCGCCGTGGCTAATTGCAAGCGGGTTAAGGGGGTGCGTAGCTCATGGGATATGTCAGAAAGCAGACGCTGTTGAGCGTTGACCATTCTTTCCAACGCGCTGACCATCTGGTTAAAACTGACACCGGTGGCTAAAAATTCCTGCGGTCCGGCTTCCAGTTCTGGGTGCTGACGTAGATTGCCCCGGGCGACTTCATCAGCGGCATGCTTAAGTTTACGTGCCGGTTTCGCCAGGCTCCAGGCTAACCAAAGTAACAACGGTATGCTGATTAACATGGTGACGATCAACAGCAGCAGCGGCCGGTCAAACATCAGATTGATGAAGTCCGATTGGGAATTTCCCGCCGGTCGAATTTGATATAACTGATAATTATCATCCCCATCTTTAACCGGAAATGGGCCAACTAATTCAATTCGGCCATATTTTTTCTTTTGTGGGTGATCGGAGTTATCGGACTGGCCAATAAAGTTGCGAATCACCTGCATTTCATTGCGTTGGGCACCGATCACTCGACCCTCGCTGGTGACCAGGATCAGCCGCTGACCGGGAGGCGCCCATTTATCAATCGAGCGAAACAACCGCCGCCACCACATCAGGTCATTGGCCGGATCGCCGGCGAGCTCGGCTTCAACATGCTGTTGCAGCATGATGCCCTGGCGTTGCTCACTGTCGAGTAGCGGCGTGAGCTGGCGTGAATCCAGCTTGGGTACCATCAGTACCAGCATTAATACCAGCGCCAGGGTTAACCAGAAAATGGCAAAAATGCGTGCAGTCAAACTGTTGATCATCCTGCGGATACCATTAAATATCCTCGACCTCTGAGCGTCTTGAACCAGGGATGCCTATCCTTACGCTCCGGCAGTTTGCGCCGCAGGTTGGAGATGTGCATATCTATCGCGCGGTCAAACGGGGTTAAGCGTTTTCCCAGGACTTCCTGGCTCAGATGTTCGCGGGAAACCACTTGGCCAAGATGTTGAGCCAGTAAGTAGAGCAAAGTGAACTCCGTACCGGTAAGTTCCAGCGCAACGCCGTCGAAAGTGGCTTCTTGGCGCCCAGGATTCAGACGCAAGCAGTCGACTTCCAGCGACGGTGTGCCCGGATCGCCATTTTGCTGCTGCTCGGTCCACTGGGAACGGCGTAAAATGGCCCGAATTCGGGCCACCAGTTCACGATCGTTGAAAGGCTTGGGCAGGTAGTCATCCGCGCCCAACTCCAGCCCCAGCACCCGATCCAGCTCACTACCGCGGGCGGTCAGCATAATGACCGGCGTTTGGTGTTGCTGACGCAACTCCTTTAGCGTATCGATACCATTTTTCTTGGGCATCATCACATCAAGCAATAATAAATCTACCGAGCTGTCCAGTGCGTTTAACGCCTGTTCGCCGTCATAGGCCACCAGGACTTCAAACCCTTCCATCTCGAGCAATTCTTTTAACAATGCGGTTAATTCACGGTCGTCATCAACTAAAAGGAGTTTATTCATTTTTATTCACCTCATGACGCAAAATACTTCATCAATCACTACCAATCCATGACTTTACGTAGCTTTACATCCCCTGACGCATGTTTGCAGCAGCGCCAGTAGAATGATTTCATCATCAAGCAGCAAAGAGATAAGCCAAGGGGTTAGGGATGCACAAACTTAACGTTTTAGTCATCGCAGCCGCATTGGCATCCGGGGTGGTTTCCGGTACCGCTGCCGCCGGCGGTCAGACGATAACGAGCGGTCGGCATCATGATGATATCGCAAACGATCTCAGCGATACGCATTACAGCATGTTTGATGGCGTAAGGCTCACTGAGCAACAACGACAGCAAATGCGTGATTTGATGAGTCAGGAGCGCCTTGGAATACCTTATATTAATGTTAGCGAAACGGAACGACTGCATACACTGGTAACAGCCGAAAAATTTGATGAACCGGCTGTTCGGGCGCAAATGGAATTAATCGCGCAACAAGATCTTGTTCGGCAGGTACACATGGCCAAGATACGCAACCAAATGTACAACCTGCTGACGCCAGAGCAAAGACACATTTTAGATGAAAAACATCAGCAGCGCATTGCCGAAATTAAGCTGCGGATGTTGCATTGAACCAAACTTCTCCCCAGAAGCCAGCAGTAAGTAGCATATATCAGTACACCTTTTTTCCTTGCCATAGACACCATCCCTGTCTTCCCCCACCGAAAGGTGGGGTTTTTTTTTGTGCCCCACTTCTGACGTCAACTATCTGAAATTCATTTTAATGATGTTTATCATAGCCTCGCGAGTCGCATGGTAATCTTTTAGTTTTATCCTGGTCAGGTTTATTCATGGACAGTATTGCTGACAATCCCGTTGATCTCATTGATACCCTATTGCAAGACACCTGGCTGTTTGTGCTACAGGTAAAAAATGATCCCTCGGCTTTTGTCAGTGAGGCGACTTACCATCAAGCAATAACCCGGGTCGAGAATGTGCGCACTGCGCTTAATGAGCGTGGCATCGAAGCACGCCATATTGATGCCATCACCTACGCGCAATGCGCCTTACTGGATGAAACCGTACTCACTCGCCTTAATCCTGGAATGCACGGCAAAGACAGTAAAATCAATCTCGCCTGGCATGCGTTACCGCTTCAAGCGCGTTTCTTTTCCACACTTAATGCGGGTACCGAGGTCGTGGAGCGCATTAACGCCCTGCTGCGCGAACCAGCCCCTGACCGGGGGGTGCTGACCTGTTACCAGCGGGTGTTGAGCCTGGGGTTTCATGGACGCTTCAGCGAGAATTCGCCAGAACGCCAGGCCTTGCTGGATTCGCTCAATGCGTTAGTGCCTGCTTTTGAACACCCGCTGCCGACCCCCATCATGGTGCATTATCGCCCACACGCGCGGAATACCTTGCTGCATTCCCGTGTGCTATGGATCGTACTATCCGTGCTGGTGACCGTGGGTTTATTCGTTGGATTGCAGCTCTCGCTGCAGCAGTTATTGCCATTGGCCCTGCCGGGGTAAATGTGGCGTTCAACAACATCCGGCTGCGCAGGTTTGGTGCGCCGGTTGACACTAATTCCGGCTGCGCAGGTTTGGTGCGCCGTTGACACTAATTCCGGCTGCGCAGGTTTGGTGCGCCGGGTGACACTGATGACCTGATGCGCCTGTGGGATTAACGGCGATGGGCGGTAGCATGCCGCTTTTTCAGGTCAGTGAATATTGGTTTTATGACAAGGATATCACTATGACCATGTTGCCACCGGTACT